>JACPGG010000005.1 GCA_016182545.1 Ignavibacteriales bacterium | reverse complement strand
AAGGAAGCAGAATGTTGTGCGATGTCAATCCGGAAATGGCAAGCAGCGTGCTGTCGACCGTTGAAAGGATCGCCGAAATGATCGCGCCGGAAAAAATAACATACATGCCGGACGATAAATATTTCTGCGCCATCATCGGAAGGATCTGCTCGCCGTTTTCAACACCCGGCATCATCACCGATCCGATCAGTCCGATGGAGAGAGGCATCAGTCCAACCAGCACATACATTCCCGATGCAACAAGCGATGATGTGCGTGCGACATTTCCCGAACGCGACGACAGAACACGTGAGATCAACTCTTGTGCGAAGATAGAACCACAGATGGGAATGAGCCATCGCTCCGCAGTTGCCAGAAATGACGACGTGTCGCTCTGTGAATGGGATGATATCGATTCTGCAATGAACGTAAAACTATCGGGCTCGGAAATAATGGGGACAAAAAGGAGCAGTAATCCGATAATGAGAATGCATCCCTGGATGAAATCGGTAATAACATCCGCCAACATGCCGCCGAACGACGTGTAGAGAATGACCACACATGTTGCCGCAACGACTCCGGTCGTCAGGGTGATGTCGGTTGTCGTTGACAGGACAGTTCCGAACGCGCGGATCTGTGCAGCTGTCCAGAAAAAGGATGCCGGAATCATGAGTAGAGCGCACTTCATACCCGAACGGATCGGACGAAACACCCGCCAATCCTTCATCGTACGCAACACCGGCAGATCCGATGCACGATTCAGCCCCGAACCATGTAGCAAAGATGGAGAATGTCGCCAGCGGAATTCCGAGCCTTCTTCCGGCAAGGAGATAGTCATCCTCAGTTTTAATAAACCGGGAGATTATAAAACCGATAAGCAGTTGCACCACGATAAACGCAATGATGCCGATAAGAACAGTATCCATACGGGAACATGAACCTCAGATAATTTCAATGGTAAGAAGGAAATATCTTTGAAGGAAGAAGAAAATATATGAATTTGGCATAAACTTAATCGCTTTCGCGAATTGATTTTCAACATTGGCTTCGATACCTTCCGAAAGAGAAAGATTATGTATTTCAAAAGACTTCCATACGTTCTCCAATTATTCTGCTTCTCTCTACTGATTTTCGGTATTACATATCTTGGGTTGAAATTTTCATTTGTCGAGACTCATTTCGCTCAGATCTGGTCTCCCACAGGACTTTCACTTGTGATCGTACTGTTCTTCGGTGTACGATTCCTTCCTGCGGTTTTCATCGGCACTGCGGCGAACTACATCATGATCTCGGGATCTGTACCGTTGGGATTTGTGTTTGCGATCGGTTCCACCGTGGAAGCTGCGATCGGTTTTTATCTCCTCGGGAAAGCCGGCTTCGATGCACGATTACTTCGGCTGCGCGATATTTGGTATCTCTTCTCGATCGTCGGATTGTTGAGTACGCTGGCAGGCGCGGTCATCTGCGTGACAGCGGTCGGGATCATGCACCCGCAGATGTGGGACGGGTATATTTCATATGTGGGATTATGGTGGTTCGGTAATCTTGTGGGAGCGTTGATCGTAACCCCGCTGTTGCTGCAGCTGATCAATGCTGTGAAGCAGCAATGGACATCCGCACGGATCGCTGAATATATCTTTTTACTGATACTGCTGCTCGTCATTGCATACGTTATCTTCCACGCGCGGTACTTTAAAGAGTATCTGAATTATTCTTTCGTCTATTTGGTGTTCCCGTTCACGATCTGGTGTTCCATCCGATTCGGCATGACCGGTGCGGCGACAAGCGTCTATCTTGTCTCACTGAATGCTGTCATATCGACGCAAACGCAGACCGGATTGTTCGCCGCCGAATCGTACACGACCAGCATCGTCCTTCTTGATGGTTTTCTCGTTATGCTCTCGATGACATCGCTCGGTCTTGCCGCTCTTGTTGCCGAACGGGATGCCGCAGAACGTTTGCTCCGCAGAAGTGAAGAGAACTATCGTATCGTCGCAGAGCATACAGGGCAATTGGTGTATGATTATACGATCAGTACCGGCCACATACTGTGGAGCGGAGCGATTGAGGATGTCACACAATACACAGCAACGGAATTTTGCTCATTCGATATTTCCCTATGGGAAAATAACATCCATCCGTACGACCGCTCGCAGGCACTTGTCATGCTCGGTGAAGCGATGAATAAAAAAACGGAATATAATGTCGAATACAGATTTAAACGAAAGGACGGATCGTACATCGACATACTTGACCGCGGAACATTCCTCTATGCTGCCGACGGAACTGCTTACAGAATGCTCGGCACGATGGCGGACATTACCGAGATCAAACAAGCAGATGTAAAATTAAAAGAGAGTGAAGAGCGCTACAGGCTTTTTTCGCTGCTCGCATCGGATTATGTCTATTCAGCAGTGTTGCAGAATGACGGCACATTCCGCACGGAATGGGCTTCTCCTGCTTTTGAACGGGTCACCGGGTACACCATCCAAGAGTTGAATCAAGAACATGGCTGGACAGCAATCATCGATCCTGATGATTTGAATCGAATAGGCGATTCTATTTCCATGATCAGAAGCGGGCTTTCCGCGATCATTGAATATCGTATCAAGACGAAAGAGGGAAACATCAAATGGCTGCGTGATTATATCCAGCCGATCGTTGATCCATCATCGAACGCTGTTCTTCTTTACACGGGAGGGGTACAGGATATTACAGAACGCAAAAGGATCGAAGACGAACTGAGAAACAGCGAAGAGCGATTCCGCGCTATTGCCAATGCGATCACAGTTCCATTGATCATCTCGCGCCTTCCGGACGGGAAAGTTTTGTATGCCAACCGGTACTTTGCCGATAGCGCTGGATTGATGCAGGAAGATGTTATTGGATCGTTGACGCCGAGTTTTTACCAGAAGAGTGAGGATAGGGAGCGATTGATGAGCATTCTGGCGGCAAAAGGGAGGGTAACAAATTTCGAAGTTGCCGTCACTTCTCCGTCGGGACGAAAAGGGACGGTCGTTATCTCTGCCGAACTCACGACATTCCAGGGTGAAAATGCAGTTGTTGCGACCTTCTACGATGTGACACAGCGGAAAAAACTCGAGCAAGCCCTTTCTGAAAGCGAAGAACGGTTCCGGGTGCTCGTTGAAAAAAGCACCGACGGTATTTGTCTCTTTGACCGGCGTTTGAGATTGTTATACGCCACTCCATCGGTTGAAAAAATGGTCGGCTATTCTGTTGATGAGTTGAAGGGGATGAATATTCTCGCAATGACCGATCCTGCAGATCGAAAGGTCCATCGTAAGAATATCCACACACTGTTCCATATGGACGGATCGGTGGCTTCAACGCAGGTACGGTTTAGACACAAGAACGGCTCATGGGTATATCTTGAAGGCTCGCTCACCAATTTCATCCATGATCCCCGCATACACGCTATCGTCTGTAATTTCAGGAATGTAACCGACCGCGTACATGCAGAGGACCGGATTCACCGTTCACTGCAGGAAAAAGAGATCCTTTTAAAAGAAGTACATCACCGTGTAAAAAATAATATGCAGGTCGTCTCCAGCCTCTTGAATCTGCATTCCTCTTCGATCAAGAATACCCGTGTGCGGTCGATATTTCTCGAGAGCCAGAATCGTGTCAAGTCGATGGCGTTGGTGCATGAGATCCTTTACCAAACCAAAGATCTTGCGCGAGTCAATATGATGCACTACACGAAAAAATTAATAGCCGTCATTCAACAATCGTTTGCAGCGCAGGCAAAGTTCGTTGCAATTGCACCGAAAATTGCTAACATTAACCTTGATGTCGATGCTGCAATTCCGTGCGGATTGATCATCAATGAACTAGTCACCAATGCACTGAAGCATGCGTTTGCAGCGGGGAAAACAGGGAAGATCTCGATTGTCATATCGCAACGAAACAGTTCCCATGTTGTGCTCACTGTTCATGACGACGGCAAAGGACTCCCCAAAGGATTCACTGCTGCGGAACACGCCTCGTTAGGATTGACGCTGGTTCAGGCACTGGTTGAACAACTTAAGGGGACATTGTCGGTCACCGTGAAACGCGGGACAGCATTCTCCGTTACATTTCCGATTGTAAATGAAACTCTGATCGTTTCATGAAAAAGAAAAAAGTACTTATAGTCGAAGACGAAAAGATCGTCGCGCTCGATCTTCGCTCCATTTTTCTCAGAACCGGCTACACCGTGCTGCCCGATATTTCAACGGCACAACGGGCGATCGAGACTGCGCTGAATGAACGGCCCGATGTCATCTTGATGGATATTGCATTGAAAGGGAAGACCGACGGCATTGCCGCCGCACACAAGATCCTCCAATCAGCCGACATTCCGATTATCTTCATCACCGCCAATTCTGATCCCAAAACACTCGAACGGGCAAAAACGATTGATCCGTACGGATACATCCTGAAACCGTTCGACGAACGGGATGTGCGCACTATTGTAGAGATGGCGATCTATAAGCATCGTACGGAACGCGAGTTAAAAGAGCAGCAGCGATGGTTGAATACCACGTTGAGGAGCATCGGCGATGCGGTCATCGCGACCGATAAACAGGGGAATGTGAAATTCATGAACAACATCGCCGAATCATTGACGGGATGGAAAGAAGAAGATGCGATCGGCAGGAAATTGCAGGATGTGTTCATTGTGGAGAATGAAGATACGGGAAAGCGGCTGCCGAATCCCGTCGCCAAAGTATTGAAAGAAAGGAAACCGCTCAGCGTAACCAACCACACGATCTTGGTGTCGAAGAACGGCACACGGACATACATCGAAGATTCAGCAGCTCCCATTCTTGGAGATGATGGCGACATCATCGGCGTTGTGCTGACGTTCCGCGATGTGAATGAAAAGCGCCGGACCCAGGATGCTCTCAACGTCAGCGAAAAACGGTTCCGCGCACTGATCGAGAAAAGCACCGAGGGGATCACCGTTCTTGATGCAACAGGAGCGATCAAGTACACGACAGGTGCTTCGACCCCGATTGTCGGTTACATGATTGGCGAACTGACCGGAAAAAATGTGTTTGAGTTTATCCATCCTGAAGAGCTTGAACGGGATAAAAAGCTTCTTGATCAATTGATGCAGGTGCACGGAAAAGTTGTGCATCAACAAATCCGTTTCAAACACAAAGACGGATCGTGGCGGTGGCTTGAAATAACAGGCACGAATCTTTTGAAAGATCCCGCAATTAATGGAATCGTTGTCAACTTCAGGGATGTGACATATCGGAAAGAAGCGGAAGAGAAACTGAGCCACATCAATCAGCGCCTGAGTCTCATTTCGCGCGTCACCGGCGAGGTCATCGGCTGGCTGCCGATTCAAAAGCAAGTGCGCGAAATGGCTGAGCAAGTTCAACACGCATTCCAGGTCGATGCCGTTGTCGTTCGCATCATCGACAACGCGGAACTGCATCTTCTTGCGGGCATTGGTGTACCGCATAACCAATTGTTAGAAAAGATACCGCTTCATTACGGCATCGCCGATCAGATCATGAAAAGCCGTCGTGCGGTTGCCTATAAAGACGTGCGTGAAAATTTTGCTACGATGATGTTGCAACAAAAAGCGGCGCAGGAGATCTCAAAGTACGATTTCATTTCGTACGCCGGCGCGCCGCTGCTGATCGGACACACCGTCATCGGCATCATCGGTCTCTTCACCCACACCCGGTCCATGGAGTTCACTCCCACCGATCTGGAACACCTGCAGATCGTGGCAAACCATATAGCCGTTGCGGTCGCAAACAACAGGTTGTTCCGCGAAGTGCGCGAACAGAATATAGAACTCACCCAGCATATTGAAGAACAGAAAAAGGCAGAACAACTCCTGCGTGTCAGCGAAGAACGGTACCGCGCGTTCGTCGAACAAAGCTCCGAAGGCATCTACCGTACATCCTTCGTGCAGCCGATCCCTGTCGACCTTCCTGTGGACGAACAGGTCCAATTGATGTTCGAGCGAAGTTACATTGCCGAGTGCAATGCCGTCATGGCAAAGATGTACGGCTTCGATTCGATCCATGAAGCCGTCGGAAAAAAGATCCGGGATATGCTTGTAGAATCCGATCAGCATAATATCGACTACATGAAGACATTCATACGAAAAGGATATAAATTTTTCGATGAAGAATCGCACGAACGGGATAAAGAGGGTGCGGTAAAATATTTCATGAATAACGGTATCGGCATCATCGAGAACGGGATGTGGCTTGGAGTGTGGGGGACACAACGGGATATTACCGAACGTAAACTTGCGGAAAACGCTTTACGGGAGAGCGAGGAACGGTACAGGGCGCTTGTCGAGTTCTCGCCGAATGCCATCGCCGTTCACGTCAAAGGGATCGTTCAATTCGTCAATCAAGCGGCACTCCGATTGATGGGAGCCGTACACGTTGACGAATTGGTCGGGAGGAGCGTCATCGAGTTTGTCCACCCGAGCCATCGCGCAAAGGTTATCGAACGGATCTCGAAAGTGTACGGCAACGAGGCGGCGCCGCCGCAAGAACAATTATGGCTGCGGATGAACGGCACGACGGTGGAAGTCGAAGTTGTATCCATCCCGTTCATGTTCGAAGGGGAGCCGGCAGCGCAGGTGATCGCACGCGATATCACGGAACGGAAACAGGCGGAGGATGCCCTCCGGGAATCCGAATTGCGGTTCCGTTCGTTGTTTGAGAACGCAAAAGATGCGGTGTTCATTGCCGACACAAAGACCGGTATCGTTATTGACGCCAATGCGGAAGCGGAAAAATTATTGAAACGCCCCCGGACAGAGATCATCGGCATGCATCAGACAGATATTCATCCGCCGGACAGGATCGATGAAGCGTTGAGCCTGTTCCGTGAGCAGATCCTGACGCTGGGCGAGCATCCGGTCGAGTTCGAAGTCATTAATTCGGATGGCGAACGCATCCCGATTGAGATCAAAGCAAGTATTATCCGCTTGGACGATAACCGCATCGTTGCACAGGGGATCTTCCGCGACATCACGGAACGAAAGGCTTCGGAAGAGGCGCTTCGACGGAGTGAAGAGAAATATCGTTCGCTGTTTGAAGAATCGAAAGATGGTATCTATATCAGCACGTACTACGGCAAATTCATCGATGCCAATCCGGCAATGGTCGAACTGCTTGGATATCGCACCAAGGAGGAACTGCTGGCACTTGATATCAAGAAAGATGTGTACTATCATCCGGCAGACAGAGAGAAACTCAAAAAGGCATTTGTCAATAAATCATATGTGAAGGACCTGGAACTTTCATTGCGTCGTAAAGACGGCTCCGAACTCAACGTCCTTTTAACATCGACCGTTGAGCGTGGAACCGACGGCAGTCCTTTGTTTTACAGCGGGACGGTGCGAGACGTTACGGAACGGAAACGCCTCGAAGAGCAATTGATGCAGGCGCAAAAAATGGAAAGTATCGGTACGCTCGCAGGGGGCATTGCGCATGATTTCAATAATCTTCTCGCTATGATCCTCGGAACTGCGGAACTGATCCAGCAAAAGGTCTCCGATAACCCGGCGATCACAACGTACATCAAACGGATTATTGAAGCGTCGGAACGGGGTGCCTCGATCTCGAGACAGTTACTTCTCTTCTCCCGTCCCGAGCAGTCGGAATTGCAGCCATTATCGGCATCGGCGGTGATCGAACAACTCCAGGATTTTCTCTCACACTTCCTGCCGAAGAATATCGCTGTGAAATGTAACATTGACGACAAGTCCGCCGTGATCATGGGGGATGACGGACATCTGCATCAGGCATTTGTCAACCTTGCATTGAATGCCAAAGATGCAATGCCGAACGGAGGGACACTGACGCTCGGTCAACACATTGTGAACAGCGACATGGTCAGAAAAAAATTCCCCGCCGCCGAAGATCATCAGTATGTTGCGCTCAGTATTCAGGATACGGGTTCCGGAATTGAACCGCATTTGCTGCAAAGGATATTCGAACCGTTCTTCTCGACAAAGGAACGGGGGAAAGGGACGGGACTCGGCCTCGCGATCGTGCACGGCATTGTTCAACTGCATCACGGATACATTGATGTAGAAAGTGAAAGGGGGAGCGGGACGCAATTTACGATGTACTTCCCCTCCCTGGCAATTGAAATTCATGAAGACACATTGGAAAAAGATATGTCAATACACCACAACAGCGGAACGATCTTGATCGTTGATGACGAAGAGATCCTGCGCGAGATCCTCGCCGAAAGCCTGCGCGACGAAGGTTACGATATCCTTCTCGCATCCGACGGATACGAAGCGTTGAAGGTCTTTCATGAGCATCAGAAACAGGTTTCGTTGGTCATTACCGACCTCGGCATGCCTAACATGGGAGGGGAACAGCTCTTCGATAAGCTGAAAGAACTGGAACCGGGCATCAAAGTGCTCGTCTCCTCCGGCTATCTGGACACATCAAGCAAATCCGAATTGCTGCGCAAAGGGATCAAGGATGTCCTCACGAAACCGTACAAGTTCGACGTTATCTTTGATACCGTCCGCAGAGTTCTTTCATACAATTGATCAATGAAATTCATTATCTCCGGCGGGACAGGATTCATCGGTTCATATCTTCTTCGGGCGTTGTCGTCGTCGCCGCACCAGATTGTTCTGCTTACCCGCTCACCATCCCGCATACAACAGATCAACAATGCAACCGTACGGCACGTCTCTTGGAATCCGTATGAGCCAGGAGCATGGATGGAGGAGATCAACGATGCGGATGTTGTCATCAATCTTGTCGGCAAGAATGTCGTTGAGCAGCGGTGGAATGAAAAAGCAAAGCAGGAAATTTATGACAGCCGTGTCATTCCGACAAAATTGATCGTCGATGCGATCCAACAAGCGCGATCGAAACCCTCGCTTCTCATTTCCGCTTCCGCAGTAGGATACTATGGCGATAGGGATAATGAAGTGATCACAGAAGAAAGTTTCGGCGGGAATGATTATCTTGCATATGTTGTGCGGGAATGGGAAGGGGCGGCATACCGTGCGGAGCAGTACGGCGTTCGTGTTGCGACTCCCCGTACAGGATTAGTGTTAGCAAAGAACGGAGGAATGATTGCAAAGATGCTGCTGCCGTTTCGTATGTTTGTCGGGGGACCGATCGGGAACGGGAAGCAGTTTCTGCCGTGGATTCATATAAATGACGTTGTGCGGGGATTTTTATATCCGGTTGAAAATATCAATTTTCGCGGTGTGTACAATCTTGTTTCCCCCAATCCTGTGACCATGAAAGAGTTTGCCCGGACATTCGGCAACGTACTTCGTCGCCCGTCGTGGGCGCCGGTTCCGTCATTTGTATTGACTGCACTGTTTGGTGAAGGGGGAAAAGTGATCCTGTCAGGACAGAGGGCAGTGCCGAAGAAACTTCTTTCAGCAGGATATCAATTTTTATTTTCTGATTTAAAAACCGCTTTACAGAATATTGCGCAGTAGTGCTGCCGGAATGTATCAATCACATCGTGCATCGCGATGCACGGCAGCCGATGAAAGGAGCGTTGGAATTGTGCAGAGAGGATCGATAATACTATTCAGTGTACTGCTTGTATACTTTTCATCCTGTACATCGCCGCGAAAAGCTGAATCGAATCTCCGCTCTGTTGAAATGCGCTGGGTACAACAGGAAGGAAACTCCCATCCGCGTGCGATCATCCTCAATTTGGAAAGTGCCGACACCGTCCGGGTGATGATCAAGAACAGCGGCGGCGATCCCGTAGCGCAAGAGTTTGTTACCGTGCTCAACTTTGGCAGATATAGACTTGAGAGCACGTTTGCTCCGCTTATTCCCGGCGCATATTTTGTGGAAGTGCGAACGAGTAGTGATACTTTTGTGAAATATGTGAATATTGGGCATTAAATGTTCCTCGAAATTCGCAATAAATCTTGAATGAACGGATACTATGTCTTGATGGTTTGAGAGATTCTACAAATTGAGAATAAAAATGAATTCCTGCGACCAAAACATGCTGAAAAAGATTGATTTTATGGCACGGTCATTGTCGCTTTATATAGGTCAAGGATATTTCAATAGGGGAGGTTACATGGGAAAATCTATTCTCACACTGTTCGCTGTCCTCTTATTGAGGCAGTCAGCGTATACACAGGATAGAATTTTAGATATTTCAGGTTATATAGATGCCGGTGCTGCATGGCTTGGTGAGCGGACTGTGTCGGTTGGTGATACTGCCTTTGAGACAAGACAGAGTAAATTTACTTATCTTACTCAGCGCTTTAATCTTCTGCCGAGTTCCGAGTTCGGTCGAGTCAAGATTTTTGCAAACATCGAGTATAACAGCGGGTCTGGCGATGAGCATAAATCTGGAACGTTCGAGCTCTTTGAAGCATGGTCACAGTACACATTTTCCGATGCGCTGAAACTTCGGGGCGGAATTCTCACTCCCCCTTTTGGGGCATTCAATGCCACCAGGGATGCATCACCCACATTTCTCGGAGTTCTCCCTCCCTCAGTATTTGATGAAGGATTTGAAGAGATTGACTTCATGCCTCAGTTTGCAAATGTACTCATCTTCGGTACGACAACAGTTGGTTCAATTGATGTTGAATATGCCCTGTTTACTGGAAATGGAATTGGCACTGAAGGTGAAATGTCCATCGACGGCAACAATGGAAAAGATTATGGAGCACGTTTCGCCGTTACACCATCCGATGACCTGACTTTGGGTTTTTCCGCCTGGAGATCAGGCGTGGAGGACTATGAAAGTGGTATCAGCGAAGTACACACACTCTTTGGCACCGATGTTCTTTTCTCATCGGGTGATCTCGAAATTCGTGCCGAATACATTCCGGGTTACGATGAGATTAATGGTGTGCAATTTTTTAAAGCAACGGGTTTTGTTATCACGTCATACACAGTGGAGGAAACAGTCACACCATATGTACTATTTGATTATCTTAGGAATGATGCCCACATCAAAATGTCGCATATACAGAATCGAATCTCTGCCGGCATCACGTACAAACCTGTTTGGCGGACTGCATTGAAAGCTCAATTCATCAGGGATATGTACTCTCGTTCGGGAGTTGACGACATTTCTTATTTCTTTGTCGGTGTTTCTATCCTCTTTTAGAAGGGTCTCATACAATGAACATCCGAATACTATGTTCACTAATCCTCCTTGTAGCTTTTTATGGCGTGACAAATTCTCAGACGGTTATCATTATCGTTAACCCTGAAAATCCCGTCAGCGATATTTCCTCAGATGGATTGAAACATATCTTTACAGCAGAAAGAACCGTTTGGGATGATGGTAATTCTATTGAGATTGTCGATTGGAAATCTGAGAGCAAAGTTAAAGTACAATTTTACACAAAGATGTTAAGAAAATCACCGGCAGTTGTGCGTCGAGGATGGATTCAAAAAATAGTCGCGGGGAGTATCTACCCTCCATCCGTATTTTTATCTGAAGAAGAGATTATCAACTTTGTTGCCCTACACAGGTGGGCAATTGCTTATGTTGAACGAAAGCCGATGCCTCCTTCCGTAAAAGTCATAAACGTTGACGGCTATACACCGGACGATCCGGAATACAGATTAAAGTGATTGTCAATATGCGTGTGTCTTCTTTTCATTCCATCAGAACAAAGTTTACATTCCTTTCACTGCTTATTGTTGTGCCTATCC
The DNA here is from genome assembly GCA_016182545.1 of Ignavibacteriales bacterium. GTDB lineage: Bacteria > Bacteroidota > Ignavibacteria > UBA10030 > UBA8401 > SpSt-333. The sequence goes on along the minus strand of JACPGG010000005.1, from coordinate 5,916 downwards.
TTTTTTTCTTTATGATTTATTACCCGAATCAGCTCTTCGGTATTTTTGAGATAGCACTATTGAACAGATATCAAGAACAAGCAAAGGCAGCTTCGTTTGGACTGGCAGCGGGAATGTCAACGGAAAATTATAATCTCATTAGCGAAGGTGTCGAACATGTTAAAAAAAACGAAGAACTCTTATACATTATCATCCTCGATCCTCTGAATGAAATTATTGCCTTGAATAATAGCGGTGAGAATATACAGGATGTTGTTTCACTTAAAAATTTGCCCCCTGTTTATATCGACGCGTCAATTGTTCGTTTGCAAGAACCGATTGTCTCGCAGGGTAAACAGATAGGACATCTTCTGCTAGGTTACTCCAAGAATGAATTGGATGATCAACTTGGTGCGATTCGACAGCTATCTTTCCTTATTGGATCTATTAGCTTTGCACTTATCTCACTCCTCACGTGGCTATTGTCCTCAAAACTGACCCGACCATTAGTAAAAATGGCGCATGCAGCTTCAAATTTTTCAAAAGGTGGTGTGTATGAAAATGTCATTGTCGATACGAGCGATGAGGTAGGAGAACTTGCTCGTTCGTTCAACGCTATGGTTGAAAAAATTGAATATCATCATGCAGCACTCGTGGAAGGGAAGAAATTCAGTGATGATCTTATTGCCAGCATTCCTTCCGCCTTGGTGACAATCAATGCTTCATTTCATGTTGTTTCTGTAAACAATAGCTTTTGCAGACTTTTTCAGGTGCTTCCCGACATGGTCGAGGGTAAGCCGATTCAGCAAGTACTTGCGAGCCAGGACTTTCCACCCGAAACAATTCAATCCATATTATACGGAAAAGAATTCTATGGTCTTGAAATTAGTATTCCTGTTGATGATGAGGCAGTGAGCACCCGTCATGATGAAATGATATTACAACTCGGTTTGGTATGCATTTTAGGTCAGTCCGTTGAGGCTGAGAAAACCAAAACATTGCTCCTCATACTCGAAGATATCACCGCGCGTAAACATGCGGAAGATGAGAGGCTCAAACTTATTGGCGAATTGCAAGATGCTACAAACAAAGTCAAAACTTTGAGCGGGCTGCTTCCTATCTGCTCATCCTGTAAAAAGATCCGAGATGAAGATGGTACATGGAATATACTTGAAAAATATATTCATGATCATAGTGAGGCAAAATTTACTCACGGTCTTTGCCCGGAATGTGCGAAGCGTTATTTTCCCGACCAGGCATAATATAATGGTAGGGGTGTGACGATAAACTCCCGCTGCCGTTACCTCACATCATACCTCAAAAATCTCACAAACGCTCCTGCAAACGTTGTGAGAGAGAAAAATCCCAGCAATCCGAAATCGATCACTGCTGATGCCATCGCATCGCTGAATGTATGTTTCGGATGCGTGAACTGCGGCATCTCCGAAATATCGAGCACCCCTTTTTCACGACCCGCATCGATCTTTACTCCGGTGTCGGAGTTGACTTCAATTCTGAATCCGCCCGAGTTGCCGGTCTCTTTCTGCTTTTTGTCTTTGTACGTATTGAACACCGGACGGTATTCGTTCAGCGCATCTTCGTAGCGCGATTTCAATGCGATGTCCGTTCCCGCCAAATTCATCGCTGCAAGCTGGAATGCAGAAGCGGGTGAAAAGCGGGAGAGTACGAATGCAAGATATTCCTGTTCTGCTTTTCTGTTCCGCAAGTCCTCATTCAATTTTTTTGCCTGTTCATCGATATCAACCTGGACCTGTTTGCGGTCTCTGTCATCTTCTTCCATCCATTCCCACATTTTCGAATCACGGAATGCTTCTCGCTCTTGTTTTGTCATGGTCTGTGTCGGCGCGTTCCGTGCTTTCCATTTCTCCTGCATCGTTCCTTCATACTCCGTCCAGCGGTCTTTCGAGAATGCTTCGCGCTGCGCTTCGATCTCTGCAACGGTCGGCACGGTAATGATATGCCCCGCGACTGTCGCACCCGCGCGTGGAATGATGAAGACCATGCACACCCACGTGACGAGCGAAAAAAGGAATGAGACCGACGAACGCTTTGTCATTGTCGAAAGAAAGATTCCGAGTGAGATGAAAAATGTAACGTACAGCAACGCTGCTGCGAAGAGCGAAACGATCTTCAGCCACTCTTCGGACTGCAGCGGGACATTCCACAACAGAAGCAGCAACAGCGAGATCAGCATCGGAACAGCCAGCGGGATGATCAACCCGAGCCACGAGCCGACGAATTTCCCGACGATGTACTGAGCGCGCGGGACGGCATTCGCAAATGTCAATTGCAATGTCCCTTTCTCCGCCTCACCGTTGATCGCGTCGTATGTGAAAAGAATTGCGAGCAGCGAGAAAACAACGGTGACGATGAACGCAAAATCGACGAACCGGAAAACAGCATAGATCGGATCGTCGGAGAAGGTGCTGTGTGAGAGTTTCACCGCAAAAAAACTGCTGATGCCCGAAATTCTCCCGACATCGTTATTGACTCCCGCAACAAAGATCTGCATCGGATCCGGTTTGCGGAGGATCTTATTATTGAGCGACATCCATCCGCGCGCTTCGCGCATCTCCTGCTGTACAAGCTGCGTCGTCGTTTCGTATTGCCGTATCGCTTTTTGATATTGATCGATCCCTACGATCACTGACAGGATCAGCAGCAGCGAAACGACAATGAACGTGACCGAGAATTTCGGGCTGAAGAAGATGTTCTTTAATTCGTGTGTGATGATTGTTGATAGCATAATGGCTCCTTCTTTGTTCATCCTGAGTAAGTCCCGATCGTTGTTTAATCGGGACGCATCGAAGGATGATGATGATGTTGATGTCCTCCACCCTTCGACGCGTCCGCCTTCGGCGAACTTGCTCAGGGTGAACATAGTTTTATGTGACGCACAGTTACCTCACATCATATTTTTTAAACGCCGCAAACGCTCCGGCAAAGAAGAGCAGATTGAACGCCGCAAGGACGCCGGCATATCCGGCATACGGACCGATTCCCCCACTCGCCTCGATCGGTTTAAATGTGAACTGCGGAATTTCGTTGATGTTGATCGTCGTAGGTTTTTCCGCATTGTCGTCCGTAATCTTCCGGAAGACCATCGCAAACCCTCCCATGTTCATCCCGGTCTTCTCCTTCATGAACTTTGCGTACTCTTTTTGATACTCCTTTGACTGCGCAAGGTATTCCTGCTCCAGCTTCAGCGATGTTCCCGCAACTTCCGAAGAGGCGAGAGAGAAGAGTGCTGAAGGAGAGATTCCCGAAAAGAAGAGTGCAAGTTGTTGCTGTTCCATCTGACGATTGTACCGATCTTCGTTCAACCGCATGGCGAACTCATTGTATTTTTTTTCCCGTTCGTCGGCAAGATTCTGCATGTACTTGTTGAACTCGTTCATCAACGCCTGTACGTCGTTCTTGTTCGTCGTCGTAAATCCGTTCAGTTTCGTTCTGTCCTCGTTCCAGATCTGCGACATGAACCGGCTCTTCTGCGAATTGATCTCATCCATGTTCGGCACCTTCACGAACAGATCGGCACCGACGACCGATAACCGGGGAATGATCATCACCGTAAGTATCCAAATTGAGAGAAGGAGAAGAAACGAGGTTGACGACCGTTCGGTCTTCGCGGAAACAAATAAAGAAAGAGAGAGATAGACACCGATGGAGATCAATCCGGCAGCAACGATGAGCGCCAATGCACTCCATTCGTTTGCCGACAATGAAATGCCAAACAGGGGAAGGAACAATGTCCCAATTAATATCGGGATCAAGAGCGGGATCGTGAGTGCGAGAAACGATCCGACGAATTTTCCGGTGATGTACTCCGCGCGCGGCACTGCATTGGAGAATGTCAGCCGCAGCGTTCCTCTTTCTTTCTCGCCGTTGATCGCATCGTATCCGAACAGGATTGCGAAAAGAGAAAGGACGATGGAAAAGATAAAATCGAGATCGAGGAACCGGAACATGGCAAAAATCGGGTCGTCGCCGTACCGGCTGTCTTGCGAGCGGAGTTCGCCGCGGCCGCGAACCTCGATCGTCCGTCCGATATCGTTCGAGACCCCGCTGACAAGCGTTGCAATCGGCTGCGGGGGAAGGAAGATCTTGAACGAATGCACGCGCATCCAGTCTGTTAACCCTTCATATTGACGGACATTCGCGCTCTTCGATGCTTCGTACTGCGCCTGTGCAACGCGGTAATTCTGTGCGCCGATATAGAACGAGAGCAGGATCAGTACCGAGCAGATGCTGAACGTGACCGCGAACTTCGTCGAGCCGATGATATCGCGCAATTCTTTTTCGATGATGAGTTTGGTCATAATAATATCCTTATTTGTTTCAACCTCCCCCTAACCCCCTCCTTGAAAAGGAGGGGAAAATGTTTTCCCCTCCTCTCTGAGGAGGGGATTAAGGGGTGGTGTGAAATTTATTCGTACACACCCGCCATAAAATTCATGTACAGTTGTTCGAGATTTTCGCCTGATAATTCCTCACGGGACTTTTGCATTACAAGATTTCCCTGCCGCATAATGCCGATCGTGTCGGCGATCTCCTTCGCACGGAAAATATCGTGCGTCGACATTAAAATTGCTTTCCCTTCGTTGCGAAGTGAATCGAGCAATTGAATGAATTCGAATCCCGATTTCGGATCGAGTCCGGATGTCGGCTCGTCCAGCAGGATCGCCGGTGCATCTTTCAGGATCGCGACTGCAATGCCGCATTTCTGCCGCATTCCTTTGGAGAATCCTTTTAACTTTTTATTGTGTGCCTCTTCCTGCAGTCCAACACGCAGCAATACTTTTCTGTAATCGTCCTTCGTGTACTGCGTCTTTCCGCCGAGCCGGACAAAGTAGTCGAGGTTTTGGATCGCGGTGAAATTAGTATATAGCATCACGTTCTCCGAGACGAAAGCGACATGTTGTTTTGCCTTGAGCGGTTCAACATGCGATGATATACCATTGATCCTTGCTTCGCCGGATGTCGGCTCGATGAAATTGAGGAAGATGTTGATCGTCGTCGTCTTGCCGGCTCCGTTCCCGCCGAGCATCGCGAATATCTCTCCCGGCTTCACAAAGAACGAGACGTTGTTCACGGCAAGTGCGCCGTCCTCGTACCGTTTTGACAGATTGACCGCTTCGAGCAGTGGTTGGTTGTTCATATCTGATCTCCTTATGTGGTTGCCTTGAGTAAGTCCCGATCATTGTTACATCGGAACGCATCGAAGGGTGTGTTGTCAAAATTGTCATCCTTCGCTCGCTTGCTCAGGATGAATATGGTGCTTTATCGTTTTGATAATTTTAATCCGTACCACACGATCCCGCCGATGACGCCGAGGATGAGCAGTACGATAATGATCGTTCCCAACACATTAGCTTCCGATTGAATCTCGGCAGTGATCGTTTTGTCTTCACCGTTCACCGGCTGGTTGTCGGAAAGTCCGGTGGTGCGCAAACGGATCTCGTACCGTCCCGTCGCAATATTTTTCGGCGGCGTGAATTCGAGTTGTATCCGCTTCTCCTCGAAAATATCGAGCGACTGGATCACCATCGGTTCGATCTTCTTTGTCCAGTTGAGCGGCACATCCGCTTCGACCTTCACGTTGTCGAGGCGGCGGGTTCCTTCATTGACCAGTTCGATGTTCAGTTGTATTGTGCCATCCGGTTTGATCGAATGAAAGAGTTGCTGCGCACGAACCAGCAGTCGTCCTTTGCCGCGCGGGAGAAGTTCCAGTTTTACATAACCAATGTTCAATTTCTCAATCTCTTCCTGCGCCCATACCCGTGATTGTACATTCTTGAATTCGTCAACTCTGTCACGCGGAATGACAAGAACAAAAAATTGGATCGGCTTGTCCATCGCAATCTCTTGTGTCGGGCGATCGGGGAGCGAAATCTCTAAAGCAGCTTTGCGCGTATT
>JACPGG010000150.1 GCA_016182545.1 Ignavibacteriales bacterium | reverse complement strand
CGAACTCGGCAAAGCATTGGCAAAACGAGGTCACCAGATCCATTTCATCAGTTATGCAATGCCGATGAGGCTCAACGGATTCGTAAATAATATCTTTTATCATGAAGTAGAAATTGCAACGTATCCTCTGTTTGAATTCCCTCTCTATACACCAGCACTGGCAAGCAAGATGATCGAGGTTGCGCAATTTGAAAAATTAGATCTGTTGCACGTTCATTATGCTGTTCCTCACGCTACCAGCGCGTATATTGCAAAAAAAGTGATCACGAATCCTGATTTCAGAGTGATCACGACATTGCATGGAACGGATATTACTCTTGTCGGACTCGAACCGAGTTTTCTTCCCGTCGTAAAACTAAGCATTGAAAAAAGCGACGGTGTCACTGCCGTGTCGCGTCACTTGAGGGAAAAGACACAGATCAACTACAACATCGAAAAAGAAATTCAGGTGATAACGAATTTTGTGGACACAGAAGAGTACAAAAGAAAATCCGACTCCTGTCTGCAAAAGCGATTCTCGCCAAACGGAGAACGGGTGCTCGTTCACACTTCCAATTTCCGTGCTGTCAAACGTGTTACGGATGTCATACGAATTTTCGATATCGTCCGGAAAAAAATCCCGTCGCGGCTGGTGATGGTCGGCGATGGACCGGACCGTTCCAATTGTGAATTGCTCGCCCGCGAATTGGGGATCCACGATCTTGTCGTCTTCATGGGCAAACAAACCGACCTGGTCGAAATACTTTCTGCCGCGGATATTTTTCTGATGCCGAGCCAGTCGGAAAGTTTTGGTCTCTCAGCGCTGGAAGCGATGGCGTGCGAAGTGCCTGTCGTTTCATCCAGTGTCGGCGGACTTCCCGAACTGATAGCACATAATCAGACGGGATATATTGCCGAGTTCGGAGATGTTGACCGAATGGCGAAGTATGCGATCGAATTATTATCGAACGAAAATAAACGCCTCTCGTTTGCAAAAGAAGGACGAAAGCGGTCGGAGGAGATGTTCAGTATCGATAAGATCGTGGATGAATATGAGGCGTACTATGAAAAAATTTTACGGTCGCCAAGAGTGGATTGAAAGAGTTACGGTAATTTTACCTTCTCGGAATTCCAATATTCGATCCATCCCACTTGCGGAACAACGAATGGGACTGCAAACATCCTTCCGCCGAATCCGAGGTAACGAAACACCATTGACGGGGTTGCCGATACGTGCACGTTCTTGAAATTCCGTTCGTAGATCGTAATTTCAACGTTGTTCGCCGCAGCACCCACAAATCTGTCAAGTGATACTCTTGTTTTTATCTCCCTCATTTTTTCGCGCGCAGCATCGTCGTGCCGCACTATCGACGTATCGTTGGAGAGAATCCTCCGAAGTTCCTCGATTTCTTCTCTTGTCACGGCGACGGTATCACTGATCAGTCCGCGAATATATTGCGACATGTATGCATCGCGCCATACGTTCAGATCTTTCTGTACCGCCGCAGATTGATGGAGATTTTTTTTGTACCCCAATTCGGCCATGTATTCCTGATCGATAAGATCCTTCAATCGCTGTTGAACATCGAGCCGTATTGCGTGTGCTGAAAATTGCGTCGTTGCAAGATTCGTTTCCCGTATCTTTGTAAGTGCTTGTTCAAGATTCCACCGTGAGTGAGGAAATGTTACGACGGTAAGCGCCATGGAATCTTTCATTTGTGCACGCACCCTCTCTACCGCATCATAGTCAACAAAGAATGGAATTGAGTCGACCGCACCGGGATTCCGTTGTTGCGCAACGGTCCATAAATGACCCACGACGCTTCTGAACAACCGGGCATTGATCTCGGTTTTCGTGTTTTTCAATTCGGTATCCATCACAACGGACATTCGGATAAGTTCTTTCCGTTTTCGCAATACCTGTTCAACACGTTCACGCGCCGCCTTTTTCTCTTTTTCTCCTGCAAGAAATGTCATGGTCTTTCCCATCAACTTTACGATGTACCATCCGTCATCGAGTTGAAGAGGTTCCGACGTTTGATTCAATTGCAAATTGTATATTACCTGTTCCATTCGTTCATCGACATCTCCCCATCGTGCGATCGCGGAATCGGGTCCGGCGAATTCACCGCTCGTATCGTTGACGAAAGAAAAACTTTCCAACGGTTTCCCTCGCCGCATTTCTGAATACAAAAAATCAGCGCCTGATTTTGTTTTTGCAAACAGAAAGTAAATTTTCAAATCATTGAGAGAGCGCTGCATGGTAACCCTCATTTCAGCATCCGGTATTTCGACCTTTTGGCGTACCTCCCGTCTGTACAATTCATCGCGCACCAACGATCGTTCTACTTCTTTCAGAGCATTTGTCACTGCCGTGCCGTCATCAAGCCCTTTCTGCCGTGCTCGGATGACGAGCAATTTTTCAGCGATCAACGAGAGAAGAAATTCAGATTTATTTGCTTCAAGATCGGATGCTCTCCTGTTGATACCCGGAACAAGCTCATATCTCGAGACAAATTCCCTCAACGTAATTCTAATGGGACCGACATCCACGAGAGGTATGTCATCAGGCGTTTGGGCAGTGGCAGAAAATACGAAGAGAAGAAGGAATAGAGGTATTCTCATGGTGCAAAAGTCAAAGAGAGAAGTTCAACGACAAGAGGAAATCCTAATACAAAAGCATGTCCCAGCATCGGTGTGATCAAGCTGTTTGTCTTCCAATACACAACCCCCGAAAATAATCCAATCGCGAATGTCGTCATAATTGACAAACGCCCGATGAGAAAAGCCGAATCGACACCGAACAACGAGAATAACACTGCTGATATTAAAACCACCAAAGGCACCCCTGCAATTTTTGCCGTATCTCCGAATTGTTTCATTAAAATTGTTTGACCAAAACCGAAAAACAGAATCTGATTTGCAACAGGTGACGACATCCAGTATATCAAAATCGCCATGATCGTATCCCTCGCACTACGAGGCATCTCGCTTCTGTTCATCGGAAGTAAGTCCGTATCAAACAATCGAACGATGACCGTGAGGAGCATGACACCGATATACAACCACACAAGCCACTGCATGGACGATTTCAGATTTTGAGAATTGATGCCGTAACTCCACAAATGTCCGCGCGAAAGGAACCCGATCGCCAAAAATCCAAAGACAAACTGCCAAAAATGACGTTCAAAAGTACCCGAACGCGACGGCAGATCCACAAATGTGAGATGATTTGAGATGAAGAAAATTTGCGAATACATATTGACAAGGTAACAAAAGAGAATCACTCCGAGCAGGGTCATCGTTTTTTGTACGGCACCTGTTGTCGGATGTGCATTCATGATACGCCCAGCACTTTCAACCGCGCAAATTTTATCATTAAATTTTTCGGCCCGACGTTGTTGAATTGTACGACTGCTTTTGCAGAATCTCCCTTTCCGCTTAGTTGGGTCACTTTCCCTTTCCCGAATACTTCGTGTTCAACATACACTCCCACCTTCAATCGAATTTCTTCCTGAGTTTGATTTTCATAATCAATCTCGGCATCCGGTGCAAACTCTTCGTGCTTCCGTTCCTGCTTTTGCTTTAATGATTCAACGTAGCGCTGCCGCACCGAAGAGAGATTTGAGATCGTCGTGACGGTGACCGCAGATTTCCGTGATGCTTCCTTTTCCAGCAACGATTCGTTGATCTCACTGAGAAATCTTGAAACGACGGGATACGTGACATCGCCAAAACGATATCGGATGCGCGTGTACGTGAGATAGAGCTTCTTCATTGCACGTGTGATCCCGACATAACATAATCTGCGCTCCTCTTCGAGTTCGCTCGAATCGGGAGTGATCTGATAGAGCGGGAATAATCCTTCCTCCATCCCTCCGATGAAGACCACCGGAAATTCCAATCCTTTTGCAGAATGCAATGTCATCATCGTGACCGAATTACGTTCATCTACCATTTGATCGACAGCAGAGACCAGTGCGACCTCTTCAAGAAAACTTTCGAGCGTTGCTTTATCCTTGTTCTGATCCACGAACTCGCTGATCGCAGAAAGCAATTCCTGGATATTTTCCCATCGCCCTAAAGATTCGGGAGTCTGTTCTTCTTTGTACATCCTGAGAATCCCGAGTTCATCGACGACCGAACGGGCAACCTCACTTGCCGACATACTTGATTTCATTTCAGAATATTTCTTGATCAGTGCCCCGAATTGGTTGATCGAATTTTTTGTTCTGTCTGCGATTGTCGGCAGCGATCGTGCATTCACAATAATGTCGAACAACGATGCATTCGTCTTTGTCGCATGTTCGATCAATTTATCGATCGTTGTGTCGCCGATACCGCGCGGCGGATAGTTGATTACCCGCAGCAGACTTTCTTCATCTTTCGGGTTGACGATCAGACGAAGATATGCCAGCACATCTTTGATCTCTTTTCGTTTATAGAACTCAACGCCGCCAACGATCACGTACGGAATGCCGGAGCGCCGCAACGCATCTTCAATTGAACGCGACTGGGCATTGGTGCGATACAGGATGGCGAAATCTTTGAGATTCAATTTCTCTTTACTGATGTGCTCCTGTATCTTTTGCGCAATCGCCAATCCTTCTGCTTTATCATCGTCCGATTCTATGACACTGATCTTTTCTCCCTTCGGATTGTCAGTCCAAAGAGTTTTCGTTATCTGGTTGCGATTATTTTTAATGACGGAATCGGCTGCGGCAAGAATGGTTTTTGTAGAACGATAATTCTGTTCCAGCCGGAATACTTGTGCATTGGGGTAGTCACGTTCGAAATCAAGGATGTTCCGGATATCAGCGCCGCGGAACGCGTAGATGCTTTGCGCGTCATCACCCACCACTGCAATATTCTTGAATCGCTGCGCGAGCATATTGATCAATACGTACTGTGCCCTGTTGGTATCCTGATACTCGTCCACAAGGATATATTTGAAACGATACTGGTACTTCTCTAATGTATTGGGGAATTTTTTGAACAATTCGATCGGCTTCAAGAGCAGATCGTCAAAATCCATTGCGTTGCTTTTGTGCAGCTTTGGCTGATACTCTGTAAAGACCTGAGCGACCTTTTGGTCAATAAAGTCCTTCGCAATCTCTTCATACTCACGCGGCGTCATCATCTGATTTTTTGCACCGCTGATACGCGATTGGACACCGCGAGGATTCACCTGCTGTTGCGAAATGCTCAACGATGTCATAATATTCTTGATGACATTCTGAGAGTCGTCCGAATCATAGATCGTGAATGAACGAGAGTACCCGAGCGCTTCCGCTTCCTGCCGCAAAATGCGGGCAAAGATCGAATGGAATGTTCCCGCCCAGACATTGTGCGCCTGATTGCCGATGAGACGCTCGATACGTTCCTTCATTTCTTTCGCCGCTTTGTTGGTGAACGTGAGCGCAAGAATTTCGTACGGCGGAATACCTGAATGCAGTAACTGGGCAATACGGTACGTGAGGACACGCGTCTTTCCGCTCCCGGCACCGGCAACAATCATCACCGGACCCTGGATGACAGATGCAGCCTGACGCTGGACAGGATTTAATTGATCGAGTAATGCCAAAATTATTTTTTATTTTAATGATGGAGAAGGAATACCGAATAACAACGTAACGGACTACAGACTGAAACAAAATAGCGAAATTAAAAAGTGGATGCAATGAGAGGGAAAAGTTTTGAGATTCGGGGTTTGCGATTCGTTCTCTTAGAAATGTGTGTCGCCTTTTTTACTTTCGATTTTTTACTTGACCACATATTTCCAAAAACACGAAACTCGAATCGCAAATCAGTTATACAAGCAGTGCGCCTTCGGCGCGAAGAAGAAATTCTTTCGTCTTGATTCCCGCAGCATAACCTGTGAGCGAGCCATCCGTGCCGATGACACGGTGACACGGAATGATGATCGGCACCGGATTGCATCCGTTTGCATTCCCTACCGCTTGAAATCCGCGCGGAACCCCGACACGGCGTGCGAGTTGTTTGTACGAGATGGTGGAGCCGTATGGAATGTTCTTCAATTCTTTCCAGACCCGTAGTTGAAACGAAGTACCCATGAGGTCGATCTGAACGCTGAACTTCGCCAGTTTCCCGTTGAAGTATCGTGTCAGCTGATCGATCGCCTCTTTGTTGCGGCTTTTGTTCTCGACCACATCGTCCTCGTTGAAGTTTGTCGCAAGCCAGGAAAAGAAATCGCGCTTCGTCTCCTTCGGGATGCAAACTTTACACACTCCCTTTTCCGTCGACGCAACGTAAATGGTACCGATCTTGGAATCAAACGATGTACAGTAAACTTTCGGCATTGATATTTTGATTGAATGGATGCGGGGTGAAAATATAGAAAAGATACTCTTCGCTATCAAGAGTTTATTTAAAATAAAAAAGCGGGATGCGCCTTCGAACATCCCGCTTGAGATTTGAAACCGCCGTTCAGTTTCCCACCTCCCCAGATGGAAATTGTCGGGACGATTTCAAAAAAAATTTCCAGAAATGGTTCCGCCTTTCCCCCACAGAAAGGCGGAACCGTCCGCACTCTACTTCACGAGCATCATCCGTTTTGTTTCACGAATGCTGCCTGATTGTAGTCTGTAGATATAGATGCCGCTCGCAAATTTTTCCGCATTAAAAGTAACTTGATAAGTACCTGACGAAAGCTGTTGTTCCATAAGCGTTGTCACTTCTCTCCCAATCAGATCGAAAATTTTCAAAGATGTGAATCCATTTTTCGACAGCGAGAAACGTATGTCGGTCGATGGATTGAACGGATTCGGGAAATTCTGCTCTAATATAAACGCTGCCGGCAGGGATACACCGACGCGCTTCACTTCTGTTGTTACTTCTTTGCTCCTGAACACTCCTGCCGACGTAGCGGCAAAAAGATGCCCGTCCGATGCAGCAAATAATCCGCGGATATTAGCCTGATTATCGATTGTCGTCATATTGTCGATATGCGCCCATGTTGCGCCGTTATTGGTGGAATAATAACTTTCGGAGTTTATGCCGTTTTTAGCGCCGCCTGCGAATATTTTTCCCTGCTTATTTACAGTAACATAGATGCCGTACGGTTTATTGACTTTTTGCGTATCTATACGCACCCACTCATCGCCGCTGTTGGTCGAGCGGTAAATTCCCCCTTCAGCACCAAGAAAAAGATCACCGTTGGGAGCAATATCGAAGCTCCGCACAAGAGGGAACGGTATTCCTGTCAGCTTCTGCTGCCATGTGCTGCCGCTGTCATCAGAGCGATACACGCCGTCCCCGGACCATTGTCTGACGGCGTACAGCGTTCCGCCCGGTGTTTGCCGAAGTGAGATGATAGTGCCGGAATTGAAAACTTTTTCCCAGTTCTTTGCATGATCTTTTGACCTGTAGATTCCGTTCGAAGATCCAATCAGGAGGAAATTAAATGATGTTCCCAATATCTTTTGTACATAACCGCCCAAACCGGTGCTGTTTGTTACTTTGGCAAACGTAACGCCATTATCGGTCGAACGATAAAGGGTTGCCTGGTAGTAATCATCCCCGACAAAGATCGTATCAGCATAAAATCCGACGATTGGAACACCAACCACACCCGTATTCACCGGTTTCCACGTCTGACCGAAATCTGATGATCGGTACACTCCCTGATATGCACTCCCGCCTGCGGTAAAAAATAATTCGTGCGTTGGACTTTCTGTCATGTGAGTGACATTAGGGTATCCGATTGGAAGTCCCTTCCATGTAGCACCACCATCCGTAGAACGGTACAATTGATCTTGCCCTACAAAAATATCGCCGTTCTTCCCGATGGAGAACGTTCCCCCTTTTTGAAACGGAAGAGAAATCGTTGACCATGATGCACCGTTGTTTGTCGTTTTGTGCAGCACCGATTGATCGTCGCTGATCGTTGCATACACTTCGCCGGATGCCTGAACGGCAACATCCGAAATGTATTCATTATAAAAACCGATCGTGCTCCAAGTATTTCCTCCGTCGGATGAGAAACGCAGTCCGTTACCGGTGCGCGCGTAGATCGATCCGCTTGAATGAACGACCGCTTTATAGATCGCGACCGAATCCAACTTGTTCGTTCCTTTCGTCCACGTAAGTCCGTCATCCGTTGAACGAAGTGCGAAACTGTAATCGGATCCGGTGAAGATCCGTGTAAATGCAAATAACGTGGAACCATTCGCTGTTGCCATGACGGTAACATTTGAATCAGCGCCGAGTTCAACCCCCCCTGCTACTTTCGTCCAATTATCTCCGTTGTTCGTTGTACGATAAATTCCCCGGTTCGTACCGGTGAGTATCGTTCCCGTGGATGTGGCCATTACCGTGTTGCATGAGGGCTCATTGATTCCCGTACCGACAATCGTCCAGCTGCTCCCTTTGTTCGTGGAGCGGGACATCTTCTTTTGATTTTCCGATAAGAAAATATATCCGTTCGGCGCAACTGCCATATCGGTCACATAATCGACGATCACCGGTTGTGACCACGATGTTCCGTTATTTGTCGAACGGGTGAATCCGGAACCGAGCGTTCCATAAATTGTATCGCCACCGCCGAAATACATTTTGTTGAGTGTGCCGGCGTATGGTTCTGTCCGTTCCCAAAACGACTGTGAGAATACCTGAGCGGTGACTAAACCAAAAGCAAACAGCGAGTAAATAGCTTTTTTCATTACATCGTCCCCCTGAGATTTGTTTATTGTTCTTTCCCGTATCCAAGATCGTTTGCTTCACCCAATACAAACTTGATCGGAATCCTTTGGCAAATCTGTTTCGCTGTCATGCTGTCTGTCGCCGTCATAACGCTGTATCCTTCACGAGTAAGTACCTCTCTTAATTTCCGCAGTTCGGTTGTATTCTTATCGATGATCAAAATGTTTTCGGACATAAATTTTTTATCGTCATGCCATTATCGGGCACCAAAGAAGAATTACGAAATGTACGATCTAGCACTCATCTCAAAAATGGATTGTCATTGCGAGGGAGCCTGCCTGCACGAAGCCGTTGCTTCGTTTCGGCGAAGGCAGGCGAAGCGACCGAAGCAATCTCTGTGATTAAAACAAAAAACGAGATTGCTTCGCCAAAGAACGGCTCGCAATGACATTGATTTAGGATTTTTTTCATGACTATATACTATAGTGGCAAACATCGTTCCAGATTTTATTCCCTGAAAGATCACTTTTTGAGCGGAATATGAAGAGAGAGAATCATCTGTCGCAAAAGTACGACAGTAGGCTATTTGAAGATGTCGCAGAATGGAGACAATGTATAGCGGATTAGGATTTTAGAATCAAAGAGAGAGGTTTGAGAGATATTTTTACCTAGAGTGTTATTTTTTATTGCGAGTAATGAGATGTGTATCTATCAAGTAAATTCCTGATAACTTTTTGGTACTGACTCCCGTGTTTTTCAGCAACGTTCTTGAAGAAATCGATACTTGACTTACTTAAATTAAGCGTAACTTTGATCGTAGGTTCTTTCAGAATCAGATCTTCGGGTTTAGGTAAAAAATCTTTTATTACTTCTATTTGCCCGATGTTTTCATTGCTGTATTTTATTTTCTTTTTCATAAACTTGTCTCCCTTTCCGCCAATACCCTGCACCGAGTATTCTAATTTTATTATTTCGATATACAAATCGAACGGTTACTATATTTTTATCAACTTGTCCAAAACAGTAGTAGCGTTCTTCGCTTTGGCTATGTTCTAGATCCCGGGCAATAATTCTCTTTGTGTCAAAAAAAGCATATTGGGCTTCTTCAAACGAAATGCCGTGCTTTTTCTGATTGATTTTATTTTTATTTTCATCCCACTCAAATGTCGAAACAGAAGCCACGGTAGAGGTCTGCCTTTTATTGCTTAAATATACATACTTTTATATGGCTTTACAAACAACCGGAAACTGCACAATGCCTGCAAAAGACCGGAACTCCGCCTGCACGAAAAACATTCCTGTGAACAAACAAGCCGCGCTACAACTTATCCGCCATACTGTTTGGCGGAGATGTTTGAGACGAGATAAAATTTTTAGAATGATTTTATGAATTCAAGAAATTGGCGTGAATCCATTAACATTTTATTAGGACTTGGATATAATAACTCAAACGCTTTTGGCACAAACTGCTTATCGTCCGAAATAAAAATATCGGCCCAGATTAAAAATGATAATTGATGAGAATCGCTACGATCATTTTTATCTACTTTAATATTGTGATTACTAATTGGTAAATATATTGGAGCCATCCAGGATTTGATGAACATTTCGGTAAACATGCATTGTGGTCTTGTCGTGGTAAACACGTTAAAGTATTTTCCAGAATTTTTGTGATGGTTCATTAAACCTTCTTTTATAAAAAATTCGACATTATTCTCAAAGTAAGAATTAAAACTAACCTTAGTTTCACCGACAAGTCCTCTCGACTCAAGAACATTGTTTCTGAATTCTTCACGATATCGATTATTTGCCTCCGTTTTGCGTTTCATCTCATCTAAATCAAGTGAAAATACTTTTCCTTGAATTAGTCTTTCGACATTTTCAAACAGTTTAATTAAATCTTTATTAGGTCTTTTATAATAGTCCGAGAAAATATTATTACCTGTTAATTCAAGCGGAATTATATCCTCAGGAGGCTTAAACCATGTCAAATGTTTGAACGCTTTCAAATAGTGCCAATGTTCACCAAATTTATGTAAATCAATTTGAGAAAAGTACAGTGTTTCTTCTATAAAATCTGTCGTAAAACATATTTCTATTTTTTTTTGAGAATTGAGTTTAAATAAATTACTCGCCCGGATTGCATCAAACCGCTCTTTATGAAAGATACTTCTGTCAAAAATTACTCTGGCCATTATTATGGTTTATTCTCGTCCCCAACTTATTTGGGAACGGTTGTCTTTACGAAACTTTGTTTCGTGATATGCGTACCGGAGATTAATTCAAACCTCTGACTACCGATCTCCCGCCTTCGCTATCGCTACGGCGGGCAGGATGACTTCCGACCTCTGAAATTACCCCTCAATCCCCAACTGCACCAGCAGTTTGTGGAAGTGCGTGCGGTTGATTCCCAGCATCTGCGCCGCTTCGGATTTTGACTTTGCCTGACGCAGCACGCGAAGAATGTACAATTTACGAAATTCGGTCTCGGCATCTTCAAGCGACCTCCCTCCCGTAACGATGGGAGCGGATCTTTCTTCGTCGATGATCTCCGGCGGAAGGTCGGCAATTTCGATCTTCTCCCCCTTCATCAACACCACGGCGCGCTGAATGATATTTTCCAGTTCGCGCACATTGCCTGAATAGTGATAACTTTCCAGGATGTTCATCGCTTCAGTATCAATGGCGATATTTTTTTCATGTCCGAATTTTTTAACAAAGGAATTCGCCAGTTCAGCAATATCTTCTCTACGGTCGCGCAGGGGCGGCATCGTCAGTTCGATAATTTTTAAGCGGTAGTACAGATCTTCCCTGAATTCACCGGCTGAAACCATCTCAACAATATTTCTATTTGTTGCCACCATGATCCGTATATCGATCTTTTTCGATTGCACGCTGCCGAGCCGTTCGATCTCCTTTGTTTGAATGACGCGCAATAATTTTGCCTGCAGATTGACGCTCAGTTCGCCGATCTCATCAAGAAAGAGCGTGCCGCCGTGCGCCAGTTCGATCTTACCCGGTTTTGATTTTGTTGCGCCGGTGAACGCGCCGCTTTCGTACCCGAACAATTCCGATTCCAGCAGATCGTTGGGGATCGCACCGCAGTTGATCGTTATGAATGGTCCTGCCGATCGCCTGCTATTCTTGTGTATGACATGGGCGAGAAGATCTTTCCCCGTTCCGTTTTCTCCGAGGATGATGACGCCGGCATCTGTCGGCGCAATTTTAGAGGCGACCTTCAACGCTTCGAACAATCGTTTGCTCGAACCGATGATCTCATCGCATTTGAATTCACGCCGCAGGTCGTCGAACTTCATCACGGTTTCGCTGATCAGTTTTTTCTCCAGCGATGTGATCTCGAGAGAAATTTCAAATCCCCGGACGATCTGACGTGCGAATGACAATACATACACGAGATCGTTCTCCGTAAATGGATGCTCTTTGTTCCGGCGGTCAAGATAGACCGCGCCGAAAACTTTTTCCTTAGATACCAGCGGTACACACATTGCAGCGGTAATTCCCAACCGGATCACACTCTGTTGTTGCGCAAATGTGTTATCAAATTGAGGGAATTGAATCGGCTGCGATTTCGAGATCGTGCTACGAATGACTGTCGTACTCATCTCTTTTGCATCGGG
>JACPGG010000149.1 GCA_016182545.1 Ignavibacteriales bacterium | reverse complement strand
AGGTATCTATATTTTTTTAAGGAAGATATCGGCGCGTTTTTTGAAATAGGCTACTCGTACGGGCACTTAGAGAAAAAGGTATCATATAAGTATGTGTCGACCAGTTCAACTTATTCGGTTAATATGGTCGATAAGGTTTCCTTTAAATTTTATACAGTACCGATACTTGCGGGAGTCCATTTCCGTTTGCCCTCAGATATATTTTCTCCCTTTGGCGGAATAGGGATTGGGATTTGGCTTCCCAGTAAACAAACGGTAGATTTTTCCAGTGAAGTTAATACAATACGATATGAAGGAATTCAGAAAAATGAAATGAATACGCCGTTAGGATTCATTTCGTATCTTGGATTTGCGGTCAATCTGAAACCTGATGTTGATTTTTTCATACAGGCTAAAACATCGATGATAACATACTATGTTCAAAGAAGCGAAATAACAAAGTATACAAGAAATGGCGAAGATTATTTACAAAGTTTATCGATGTACGACAAAATTACTGTCTATGAGGCAAACAGAAACTATAAGGAAGATCCTCGATATGATCCTGCTTCACCGAGACACGGCGGGGCTCCATATCCTATTCCTGCAAGTACAGTTTCCTTTGTCGCAGGATTGTCATTTGCGTACTAATTATTCATATATGTTGATATAAAATCGTTACAATCTTCAAGAATCTGACAATCGACAATAAATTTCATTTCATCATACAAACCCTTCTTTTCTTGCCTATTGTAGTGAACTAGAAAACGCTACCGCCGTAACTAATCTCCTATAAACCCACACATCCCATCACTGATCATAGGAGATCACATGCGAAGGTTCGTTATTGTACTATCCGCAGTTCTTTGTTGTACGGCATTCCTGTCTTCCAATCCATCCTCTCTCACGCCAATCCAAGCAATCAAAACGTCCGAACAGATATACATTGATGGGCAACTGACAGAATCGATTTGGCAGCGCGCCGGATTCACCGATTTTAAGCAACGTGAACCCAATCAAGGCGAACCGGGGAGTGAAAAGTCGGAGGTGTGGCTGGCATATGATGAAGAAGCGATCTACGTTGCAGCAAAACTTTATGACAGCAGAGCCGATTCGATTGTGGCTCGCCTCGTGCGCAGGGACTTTGTCTATGGCGATCCGTCTGACGGTTTTCTCGTGTATCTGGATCCGTATCATGATAAGATGACCGGAAATCTTTTTTACGTCTCAGCGGCTGGAACGAAAGCCGACGGACTTGTAGAGAATGACGGGCGGTTTGAACTTTCATGGGATGCTGTGTGGGAAGGTGTCGCTCAATTACATCCGGACGGATACGTTGTGGAGATGAAGATCCCTTTCTCGCAGCTTCGATTTAAAGAAGGTGACAAACAAGTATGGGGAATAAATTTTGAACGGTACATCGGACGGAAGAATGAAACTGCAATGGTTGTGTACACTCCCCGCAATGAGAACGGATTCGTCTCCCGGTTTCCCGATCTCTTCGGACTTGAGGGAATTACGCCGCCGTCACGGCTCGAAGCATTGCCGTACGTAACGGGAAAAGCCGAGTACATCGGCAACAATCCGAGCGATCCGTTTAATCCGGGTGAAAAATATTTGCCCGGTGCCGGTCTCGATATGAAAGTTGGTTTAGGAACGAGCCTTACTCTCGATGCGACGATCAATCCCGACTTCGGACAGGTCGAGGTCGATCCCGCGGTTGTCAACCTCAGCGATGTTGAAACGTCGTTTCAGGAGAAACGTCCGTTCTTTACCGAAGGAGTAAGCATTTTTCGTTTCGGACGCGGCGGTACAAACAATAATTGGAATTTCAATTTTAACGAACCTACGCTGTTCTACAGCCGCCGCATCGGGCGTACTCCGCAGAGACCGCAATTCAGCATGCCGTATTTTGATTACGCAGATATTCCCAATGGAACAAGAATTCTCGGCGCGGGTAAAATCTCCGGTCGCATCGGCGACGATTGGAAGATCGGGATGGTACATGCGTTCACGAACAAAGAACTCGCCGATATCGATTCAGCCGGACGGCGTTCTCATGTGGAAATGGAACCGCAAACATACTATGGTATCTTCCGGGCACAGCGTGATTTCGACAGAGGGCAGCAAGGGATAGGATTGCTGGCGACATACTCGGATAGAATCTTCAGCGACAATATTCTTCAAGACTATATTAATGATAACGCTCTCGTGACCGCCGTTGACGGATGGACATTCTTCGATCAGGAGCGGACGTATGTCTTAACGGGTTGGGCGGGGTTGTCTCATGTGAACGGAAATCAGAAACGCATGATAGCATTGCAGCGAAGCCCGGGACATTACTTCCAGCGTCCTGATGTTGATTACATTTCTGTTGATAGTTCACGCACGTCATTGACGGGATATGCCGGAAGATTAATGCTGAACAAGCAACGCGGACGCTGGACACTGAACTCCGCGGTGAGCGTCATCGATCCATATTTTGAATCGAATGATCTTGGCTTCATGTCGTTTGCCGATATTATTAATTCACACATTGTTACCGGCTATCGATGGAGCGATCCGACCGAATATTACCGGCAGATGGGGGTGGATGTCGCAACGTTTGCGAATTACGATTTTGGCGGAAACAAGACAGCACATGGTTATTGGTTCGGCGGATATTTGACATTGCTGAATTACTACGGCGGACAGATTCGCATGCAGTACAATCCTGAATCATTCAGCGCGAGAAGAACACGTGGCGGTCCATTGACGCTGAATCCCGTTTCCCGATCGTTCAATGTGAACCTCTACAGCGACAACAGGAATTGGTGGGTTGCGTACGCCGGCGGTGGTGGCAATTCGGGGGAATCTGGAAACGGCTGGTTCTCGTACATCGAAACAGAGTTGAAACTCACTCCGACCTTTACGCTCACCGTCGGTCCGGAATTGTCGAGAGATTTTATTAAAGCGCAATATATCCAATCCATTGCCGATCCCGCGGCATCCACAACATTTGGAAGGCATTATGTCTTTGCAAATATCGACCAGACGACCGTTGCGGCGACCATCCGGTTAAATTGGATATTGACACCGGAATTAAGTTTCCAGATTTATGCCCAGCCGTATTTCGCATCGGGCATTTACAGCAACTATAAGGAACTGCTTTCACCGAAGTCATTCGATTTTCTGACGTACGGTGAGGGCATCTCGACAAAAACGCCGATCACAACACCTACGGGAGAAGTGGTCGGATTCAATGTCGATACTGATGGCAGCGGAAGTGCCGCAACATTTCCGGTTTACAAACAGGATTTCAATTACAGATCACTACGAGGGAATGCTGTGCTGCGATGGGAATATATGCCGGGATCGGCATTGTTCCTCGTCTGGACACAAAGCAGGGAAGATTTTGAGACAGCGGGTGATTTTCAATTCGGTCGTTCGCTCGACAGGATAGCAGCGACAAAACCGGACAATATATTTTTGTTGAAGGTGAGTTACTGGTTGGGAATGTAGAATTCTGAATTCCCCTCCTCCTTTGGAGGAGGGGATAAAGGGGTGGTGGTTATTGCTTACGCCTCTAAAAACATTTGACCAAGCACTGAATCCCAATCTGCTTTTGGGTAATGTTTGTGAAAGTCAGGAACCAACTCGCCGCCATCAGCAAGTGTTGCGCCAACTCCGCTTGTTGCGAAAGATATCTGCAGCCGTTCCATTTCACGCATGATCCAATTCGGTACTTCATCACCTTTCAGCAGATGAGCAGTCACTTTTTCTTTGTTATCAGGTTTCACTTTTAAGAGCCACCCTTTTTCTGCATCTCCCTGTTCAACAACTTTGCCGTCGATAGGAGAAAGGATCCGGATTTCTGCATTCTGCTTTCTGACCAGCATCCCTTTTCCGTTCACTGAAAGATGTGTCCCGATTTCCGGCAATTCGATGCTCTGTGCTCTCCCGATGATGCGTGTCCCAAAGTCATCAATGCCTATTTTATATGTCCCGTCTTTTTCTTCCTGCACCCATGCGTGTCCGCGATGGTACAGCCGATAGGGAGGCATCGTAAATCCGTACGTTTCAAATTGAACGGAGTGCGGTTCGTGTTGTTGTGATACAAGAAATGTGTGGACCTTGCACGATCGGCAATCAAATCCGTTGTCACACATTCGATTCTTCACTTCACCGGAAAGTTCATGACGGCAAACGCGGGCTTTCGGCGGCAGGTCTTCAAAATCAGAATGCCACAGAATGGAATCTATTTTGTTTTGTTGCTCTGCTTGCTGCGTTCTGCGCATCGCCATCACAACTGTCGTTACAATGACAACAAAGACAGAAAAGAAGACCAACAAGAATGTTATGTGAAATACCGTCCAATGAAATTCATATACCCATGGTAACATATTGTTCTCCCGATAGAATAACTAATGTAGTCATGCTGAGCGACTGAGCGTTCTTTGCGAAGGAGTCGAAGCATGATCCGTCATCCTTCGACGCACTCACAAAAAGCGTTCGCTTGCCCAGGATGACGATGTGTGTTGTATGTGATAGGATCATACAAGAATCACAATTTTGAGGAAGCGATTCTGTTGATAAAATTCGTGACAAACCTCGGCTGCCACCATGATCGTTCGCCGGCGCTGTTGGCGAATTCCTTTGACGATTGTTCGTCCGGCATATATTCCAATTCTCGTTCTTGCGGGAACAGAGTAGAATATCGGAACGTGAATGAATACAATAGTACACCGTATGCGATAACAAACAAGAATGTCGCTACTTCTTCCCAGCTTGGCATATACGTTAGGAACTCATCAAACGGCAGTGTGGGAAGCGCCAACGTCTGTATCGTCATGACGAATCTGTTGAGCATGATGCCGCAGCAGACCATGAAGCCGGCGCCGAACAACAATTTTCTGTTTTCGCGTAAACGACTGCTCAAAAGGACAAGCGCAGGAAGGAGTCCCAGTGTGACGATTTCGGTGAAGAGAATCCATGTCCCGAATGATCTCGTTGCATAAAATTCAAATGCAGGGAAACCGTTCCCAGGGGACGTACTGTTGATCCAGATAAATGTATCAATCGATTTCAAGAGCACGTATGCGATCAGCATGATCCCTGAAACTTTCCCGAGAAATTTGTAAACACTCGGTTTCACCAACCTCTTCTTCGTGATCTTCTCAACCAGCCAAGTCGTAAGCATAATGAAACTCGGTCCCGCCGCCGCCGCTGAAATAACAAATAAGAAAAATGTGGATGGCCAGATTCCCAGTTCTTCCCTGAAAGCGAACGGACGTCCGCGCAGCACACCGAACAATCCGCCGAGTGAACCTTGATGGAAAAATGAAAGAAATGTGCCGATCCCCGCAATCACGGGCATCAGCTTGTGAAGTTGAAATTCGAACACAAGGAATTTCGGTATTTGCCGCAACTGTCTGTTCTTGAGCACTATTGGAACGTATTCGATGATGAGCACGATCAGATAACATGTGAGGCAGAATGTCACTTCCGTCAAAATCGAATGCGTATTCGGATGCCAGAATGTGAACAACGCTCGCAGCGGCTGTCCGACATCAACCATCAACACGAGCATTGCGCCGGTGTAACAGATCAATCCTATAACGACTGCACTGTTGATCACTGCTTTCAATTCTTTTCTTTTCAGGATATAAAGAAGAAAACCTGTAAAGAATGCTCCTGCACCAAGTGCGATGACTGTGAGATCGAGGAATATCCAGATTCCGAACGCGAATCGGTTGTCCATATTTGTAT
This sequence comes from Ignavibacteriales bacterium, assembly GCA_016182545.1. Classification (GTDB taxonomy): domain Bacteria; phylum Bacteroidota; class Ignavibacteria; order UBA10030; family UBA8401; genus SpSt-333. The sequence continues at coordinate 6,394 of JACPGG010000149.1, read as the reverse complement.
GAAACAAGCCTTCTGCCAAGCACAGATAAATCGCATACGTCCCGAATGCCAACAACGCTGTCCATGGAAGAACCCACAATAAAAATTTGGTGAACGATGTGCGCTGCAAACCGCGAGGGATCAGTTTCTTATCCATGGATTTCCTCCTGCAGCGAACGGGTTAAAGATTTTTCAGCCATTTCATGGACCCACTTCTTTTCAGAATGATAGTACACTTTCGGTTCTGTACCGAGGCGCGACAAGAACCTGAATGTGTCTTTGTTTTTTGATAGTTGCGCTGCTTCAGTCGGTTCATCGTTCAAATCGCCGAATGTGATCGCTTTGTTCGGACACGATTCAACACATGCAGGAATATAATCGGCAGTATCGATCTCGCGGCTTCCGTTTGCCGCCGCTTTTTGTTTTGCAGCATGCAATCGCCCGTGGCAGAAATTGCATTTCTCAACAACACCGCGCATGCGGGGAGCCACGTCGGGATTCAGCTGTTGTTTCATTCCTTCTGTCCATTCAGGATCCCACCAATTGAAATACCGTGCGTGATACGGACATGCCGTCATACAGTACCGGCATCCCAAGCATCGCTGCGGTACCTGACCGACAATGCCGGTCGTCGGATCGATATCGACAGCGTTCTGCGGGCAGACGGTCATGCACGGAGTCTCTTGCTCGCATTGCTGGCAGAAGATGGGAATGAACGCCGATTCGTTCTTCGGGAATTGTTCATTGTTGGAAACGGTATGCATATTGAGCAGTGAGATACCGTTTCTTTTATTTGCTTTTGCCTGTGCGGGAGGAACATTGTTCTCGACTGCACAAGCGATGGAACATACACCGCAGCCATTGCATTTGTCGAGATCGATCACCATTCCGTATTTATATTTTTTCAAAGATTTATTTTCAGTCGTTGTTTCCATCTGTTACACCTTCAGAAGATTTGCAGTGGTGACTCTCCATGTTCCGTCGCCGGTGACTTCGCAGAGATTCAAGATATTGGTTCCGGCGGGATGAGCAGGAGTTTCTATCCCGTTCGGTAACGGTCCGATCGATGCTTCAATGATACCGGGACGAACCGATGTACTGATTCTCGCCCTGACTTCCAACGAACCATTTTTTGTAGAAAGTGTCGCCAATTCATCTTTCGAAAGCCCGAATTGATGTGCGGTTTTTGGGTTGATAGTTACTGTTCCATTCACATCTCGTAGTTCACTTTCTTGAAATACCTTGCTCATGATTGGCGAAACCTGAGCGAATGAGGTTGCACCTTTCCAGCCGTATGCGATCAATTGAAGACCTTGATCGACATTCTGTCGTATCGAATTTGTAGATAGTGCGAATGTTAACTTAACCGGATGGAATTGTTTCGATGTTCCGTCGATCCAGATTGCTCCTTCAGTCAACTTAATCCATAAATCATCCGAAGAAGAAATATCAGAGACATTTGTCGAACTCTGATCTGTGTAGGAAAAAACGGTTCCTCGTTTCTGCGAATGTATTGCTCTTACTTTTTGCATGAGTATCTCTTTAAATGCCGGAATTTCCAAAGAGATATTCAATCGCTGAGCAACTTCTTTCAGCATTTCTGTTGGTTCAGTTGTCCCATCCTGTTTCTTGAGAAGTGGAGTTGAAAGCGCAAATGTTGCAGTTGCGCTTCCTGTTGTGTTCGGAACATCTCTCAGCGATTCAAAATGTGCCGGCGCAGGAACGAGAAGATCTGAATGAGCAGATATTTCATTCAGAACCGGCGACAGACTGACAACGAAACTCTTTTCAGTGGTCAATTTCTTTTCGATCAATGACCAGGGAAGAGCGTAACCCGAATCCGCATCGTCAACGATCAGCACGCTGATTGAATGATCCGGAATATTTGACCATTGCATCGGCTGCGTTGGTGAAGCATATCCGGGAATTTCTTTACGTGCAACAATCCCGCCTTGCTTCCCGATATTTCCGATCAACAGATTCAGAGAAGCGATCGCTTTTTCTGTTTCAGTATCAAAGGGTCCACCTCCGGAGTCGGCGCCACTCAACACAATTGCTGATTCTGAGGTGACAAGCTCTTCTGCAATCTTTCTCACTTCGTGGGATTGTATATCGGTGACGGTGACAGTTTTCTCCGGGTTGAAATTCTTTACGATATTTTTGAATTGTCCAAAATCAATTGCGGAAGACTGAATCTGTTTGGTTACGAGATTTTCATTGATCAGTACATATGCAATGCTCAGTGCAAGAATCCTTTCTGTCCCCGGTTTCAGCGCAATCCATTGGTCCGCTTGCATTGCTGTTCGTGAGTATCGACTGTCAATCTGGATGAACTTTGCACTCTTTCTGTTTTTTATTGCAGTCATTCGTCCGGGGGTCCCCCAGCCGTCAAGTAGTGGTGCGCCGAACGAAAGGATCAGTTTTGTATTCTCGAAATCATATCCGGAGGATTCTGATTTCCGATCCATCATTTCTTGCAATGCAACGATCGTGGCATTCTCATTGGATGGCGAAGAGAGATACACTCCATTTTTGATCTTGCTTAAGAATTCCTCATACAATTCCGATATCGCCCTTCCCGGTTGCTGATCGAGAATTGCAATTGAACCTTTTGCTTCGCTCATCTGCTTTGCTATTTCATCCAACGCTTCGTTGAGCGAAAGAGCAACCATTCTGCTCTCGCCGGATTTTCCGACAAACGTGTGGGGATGAACGATGCGGAGCGGATGATGCGCCATATGGTGGCTTGCAAGTCCCCGTGGGCAGATCGTGCCATGAGTGGCCGGATGGTTTTGAACGCCGCTTACAAAATAAGGCATACCTGAAACACATTGCGCTTTTATTGCGCATCCGCCATTGCATAGTGTGCAATGAGAAAATGCGGTAGTGATCGGTCCTCGTGGTAATTGCGGTGTGAGCGACCAGTTCTGAGTCCAGATTGCCGAATCGTCGAGAAGTTTCCACGGCAGCGGGGAGAGCATAACTCCGAGAATTCCTCCGCCGGTGAATTTGAGAATATCTCGTCGTGTGATTATTTTTGACATTGTATTATCGAGATTTATTTTTCTTTTGTCATGCCGAACTTGTTTCGGCATCTAATCCAAGATGCTGACATTTGTCAGCATGACGGTGACCATGATATTACTTATGACACGCAACGCACCCGTCACGCCGCCCGTTGTCGCCATGACAGCGAACGCATCTGTCCATTTTCATCCCTTCCCATGTGTTGGAAGAGATCCCGGAGATACTTGCGCCCCAAATGTCTCTGCTGTAACCGGAGATTCTGTTTTCCTGATATGTTCTCAACGCCTCGGAAGTTCCATGGCCTCCGTGGCAGTTTTCACACTTCATCTCGCCGAGTGTTACATGTGGTGCATGGGAGAAAAACGCGTTGTCCGGCTGCCGTGAATAAACGAGCCAGGGGATTTCTTTATTCGGTGTGATGTATGTTTCGACCAATAATTTCTCGCTTTCGGATTCACCCAATGGTGCTGCATGGCATTCGGCGCATTGATGGCTGAATTGCATCGGCTGCTCGTTATTTTTGTACAATGCGAATGGAAAAGCATACCATCCGAGGAATAATCCGAACAGGATGCCTGATGGTACAATGATTTTCGATTTCATGATTGAGTATTCCAGACTCCGAGAGGTGAAAAGAAGTCGTTGTAAAGTTTTAGAAGTTCTTCTCTTGTTAAACGTTGAGCGAAGCCATGTTGAAAATGCCCTCCATCTGCCATCAGCACAGCACCGCGCATGTCGGGCAGAGATGAGATCTGATGAGCAAGCGATGTCATTCGTTCCATTTCGAGTTTCATCCATGAGTACGCTTCGGGACCGGAAATCAGCTGATCGGAAGCTTTATCGTGACTTTTTGTGCGATCTTCAGTCGTTTCAAAAAGCCAGCCAAGAGTGTATGGATCAGAGAAAATCTTCTCGGGATTTGTACGAAGGTATGTGTTCGCACGAACGATATTCATTGGAAAAGGAAATACAAACTGCAGTTCAACCCCGCGGATTAAAAACGAAACTGTCGGACGCTGGTATCCTTTGGTGGTCACGAATGTGATCTGTTCGATTGTTCCGAGCACTTTGGTCATAAATGCATCGACACCGATGTGGCAGACCCCGTCACTTCCTACATCCATCCACATGTGATTGGGGGTGAAAAAGAGATTGTCGGGGATTCGAATGTCATCGATTGTCTGCTGCGTTCCGTTGACGAATTGAAGCCGATCGGTAGATTCAGGGAGCGGTTCATTTGGCTGGGATAGGTTAAGGTACAATTCGCAATATTTATGGCTGTCTGTTCCGCATCGCGACAGAACCGATTCGCTGTAGGGTATGTATTTTGTCACCGCAGCTGCGGAGCAATATTGAACAAGCGATTCATGAAGAAAAGGGCAATGGTCGATACTCGGACGATCTTCAAGATGCTGCTTGGCTGCAGGACAGTTGACATACTCACTTGAGGAACACCGTTCATTCTCCGGTTGTCCTTCCAGTCGTACGATCATTTTTCTGTACGCGGAAGCACGACAGAACTTCACCTGTGCTTCGCGTAAAAACGGGCATCTCATATCACGCCTCTCCGTCAGATCATGTCTGACATCTTCATCATGTTTAGTTTTCAGACCGCTGAATATTCGGTTCGTCATCTTCGATATTGTATTTCTTAGCCACTTCTTTCTCGTCAATCCGCTTTCCGCCGTCTGCCATCGTAATGCCGAGATCTGCGAGCATGAATGAATGATCATCTTGTAGTGCGGGGATTTTCACTTTGGCTCGTGCGTCGGCGAAGATCTCTTTTGTTATCACAACACCGACTGCTACGATGCAGACGAGCGTTACGATACCAAGACCGAGATTGGTAATTGTCAGCCACATGGTTTCGGAATCCATAGAATCAAACATGATGTGTCTCCTTTTTTGATTGTCGGTTTTATCTTCTTTGACTGAGAAGTAATTCGCTATCCACACCGGCAAACTGTGTGCCTGATTGTTGTTGGTCGCTGTAAGAGGTTAGTCAACAGTGAGTTGTGAGAGATATCTGTTTTTAGATTGTACAATCGAATTGTTCCTATGTGTGGGAATTCCCTTCATACGAAGTGGGGAAATTCAACACTCAATTATTCAGCGGACAAATTTCTCAACATGTTGACGAGTATATGATTATGAGAATGTCTCATGAAGATTTTCGATTGGATGATTTACGGTGGTGAGTATTTCAACGTAAAGGAACAATGCAAAAAATAGAAACATGTCTTGTTTCGAAGAAAGAGGTCATTGCTGCATAAAATGAATAACAAAAAAATTTTTCTGCGTGGAATTGTGGCACACATGATGCAATATTCAACAGTAAAGAACATCGACTACGCCCATGACTCTGAAACATAAGTTACTCCGTCTTCCTCCGAAAAAAATTTCACAAAAGCTCATCCTGTCATTTACCGTGATTATGACGATCGTCGGAATTATTTCAAGCTACATCCATGTAAAAACACAGGAGAAACAGTTGCTCGAAGCGATGATGCTCGGCGCCGATCAATTATCGGGGAGTATTTCGAGCGCTACATGGCATGCAATGCTGGCGGACCAACGCGAATCTGCGTATCAGACGATGGAAACAATAGCGCAAAAACAGGGGATCAACCGGATCCGCATCTTCAACAAAGAGGGACGGATCATGTATTCGACGGCTGAAAAGGACACCGGTATCGTGGACAAGTATGCGGAAGCGTGTTTCATGTGTCATTCCGCTGAACAACCGTTGGTCAAAGTCGATGTGCCGACGCGTGCACGGACCTACCGCACTGTTGACAATCACCGGACTCTGGCAATGGTGACACCGATCTACAATGAACCTTCATGCAGCAACGCCGAATGCCACGCGCATCCGGAAACGCAGCGCGTTCTTGGAGTGCTGGATGTTGCCATGTCGCTCGATGTTGTCGATGCTGAAATGGAGCAGTTACAGTTGAGAGTAGTTCTTATTTCATTTTCCATTGTTCTCATCATGAGTCTCTTCACTTTATACTTCACGAAAATTTATATCGATCGACCGATTGAACACTTGATTGCCGGGACTCATGCTGTCAGCGAAATGCAGCTCGATAAACCGATCAAGATTGAATCGAGCGAAGAACTGGGCGAACTCGCTAAATCGTTCGATGTGATGCGTATTCGTTTGAAACAAGCGCTCGAAGAGATCAATCAATTCACCGAGAGTCTCGAAACAAAAATTCGGGACCGCACCAATCAATTGAAGGTTGCCCATCAGAAATTATTGCAAAGTGACCGCCTCGCATCGCTCGGACAACTCTCAGCAAGCGTTGCACACGAGATCAATAATCCTGTTTCCGGCGTGCTGAATCTTTCAATGCTGATGCAGAGGATCATGAAAGAAGAAGGG
>JACPGG010000148.1 GCA_016182545.1 Ignavibacteriales bacterium | reverse complement strand
AAATATTCTCAACGCAGGCAGATTCTCGATGGCGACGGATGCCGACAGCCGTTGCGCAGTGACATTCAATAAAAGCGGAACCCAAACGATCAGCGGGAGTGGAGATTCGTCTCACTTCTATACGATCACGCTCAATATGGGAACGTCGAGAACCAATGTCCTTGATGTCTTTGCTACGAACTTTACGGTCTCGGGAACGAACTTTTTAACAGTAACAAACGGAACATTCAATTTAGCGACCGGAGCAAATGTTACACCATTCACAGCGGATGTCAGCATTCCGCTTTCAGGCGGCATAAGAGTAAATCATGCTTCCGCCGTACTGAACACCACGGGCGGAAGCGTCACTGTTCAAGGGGAATTCAAAGTTCAAAATGGCACGGTCAACATCGGTAATAACGTGGATCAAAATCTTATCTCACGCGGCGGTATTTTTGAATTCAGCGGAGGGACGACGAATGTCCGCGGAAGGTTCGAACCGTATTCTGCATTTGATATTACCGATTTCACAATGTCGAGCGGAACATTAGTTGTTGCCGATTCAGGCAGCACATCCACAACAAGCTCGCCATTTACAATGAATGTAGCAGGATCCAGATTTACGATGAGCGGAGGAACAATCATCATTAAGAAAGAGGGAGGAAGTGGAGCGACCGACCTCGGGTTTGTAAATACCAGCTACTCCAACTACACAGTAACGGGGGGAACTGTGCAGTTCGGTCAAACGGGATTGACGCCTTCCGGCCAAACGATGAGGATCAATTCGTCAATCCCGCTTTTTGACCTCGTTGTCAACAGCAGTAATGCTGCGGCAACATTGATCACGAATAATCTGACTGTGCTCAACGATGTTTCAATTACACTTGGCACATTGAATGCAAACGGTTTAGACATGACCGTTGCCCGCAATTGGACGAACAGCAGCCAAACATTTACTCCGGGAGCCGGGAAAGTTACGTTCAGCGGGACAGGATCTCAATCCATTACGGACGCTGCAAGCGAAACATTTAACAAACTGACGATCAATAAATCCGGCGGCACGTTAACTCTTGCGAACAATGTCACCGTTACAGATTCATTCCAATTGACTTCCGGCACTCTTGATGTAAGCACGACGACGTTAACTTTAAACGGAATTGTTGTCGGCGGCGGGACTTTGAATTCTTCAACGACCGGTACAGTGAATTACAATCGCAGCGCTGCAGCACAAACAGTGCTCACCGCTAACTACGGCAATTTAACATTCTCAAATTTCACAAAAGTACTCCCGAGTGCTACAATCGGTATTGCAGGAACATTTACTCCCGGCACAGCAGCCGGACATACAATAACGGGGAATACTATTGATTTTAATTCTTCCGGCGCTCAAAATATCTCTTCGTTCACATACAACAATCTCACGACAAGCAATGGCGGGACAAAGACCGTTCAAACGGGTGCCGATACTGTACTCGGAACACTTACGATCGGCACCGGAACATCGTTGGCTGATAACGGCATTGGCGTACGGACTTTTGGTACGGTCGTCCATAACGGTACACATTCCGGCGCCGGTTCTATTATATTGAACGGATCGTCACCGCAAACTATCTCCGGGAGCGGATCGTACCAAAACCTGACCGTCAACAATGCAAGCGGTGTTATATTGAGCGGCGGAAAAACCATCAACGGCACATTGACTTTTACAACCGGTGTCATCTCTACCGGGACAGATACGTTGACCATTGCATCCGGAGGCGCTGTTTCCAGAACTTCGGGGCATGTCTACGGATGGTTAAAGAAAAATGTCGGGACGGGATCAAATGTTACGATTACCTTTGAAGTTGGTGATGCTGCCGCAGCCAACTACACACCGGCGACATTTACATTTGCCTCGGTTTCATCGTCAGGAAATCTGACTGCATCGACAGTAAATTCAGAACACCCAAGCATCAACAGTACATATATCGATCCAACAAACAATGTCAATCGGTACTGGCAGTCGATCAATTCAGGCAATCTTGCATTCACAACGTACAATGTTACGTTTACATTTCTCAATCCGGGCGATCTTGATGCAACGGGAACAGAAACATCGTTCAGAATGAACCTATACAACGGTTCGATATGGGATTCAACAACTGCAGGGACCAGGACAACCACAACGAACCAAGCAACTGGTGTTACGTCATTAGGCACTTACGTTGTTGGACTGCAAGTAACATCCGGTGCATACCGCAGCGCCCAAACGGGAAATTGGAATGTTACATCAACATGGCAACGATTTAACGGTGTCTCGTGGGTTGCCGCCGTTGCCACCCCTTCATCAACCGACGGATTAATTACCATCCGCAACGGACATACAGTTTCGGTTACAGCAAATGTTTCAATCGATCAAACAGTGATCGATGCAGGCGGAATTGTAAGCATTACCGGGACAACGGTTCTTACGATTGCAAACGGAGGAGGGACTGATTTAACGGTCAACGGTACGTTGCAAAGCTCAAGTTCTAACAATATTACGACTACAGGTACAATAGTTGTCAATAGTGGTGGAAAGTACACTCACAACCGCAACGGCGGTAACATTCCCACTGCCACGTGGGATGTAAATTCCATTTGTGAAATTACAGGTGTCACGACGACCGTACCCGGGAATAGAAATCAATCGTTTGGTGATTTTGTATGGAATGCAACCGGTCAAGGAGCAAATAATATTTCAATGACAAATCAACCGGCAACTGTCAACGGAAATTATATTGTTCAATCAACCGGTACAACCGGTCAATTACGGTTGTTCAGCACGATCAGTCAAACACTGACAATCGGCAAGAGTCTTATCATAACCGGAGGTAATGTACGCGGATTCGGAGCGTCTGTCGGCGGAGGAACGAATGGTACTTCCACTATTAATATCGGTGACGGACTTAGTATGAGTGGCGGCGGATTCATTCTCTCGGTCAGTACAAGTACGGATGCAGTCACAATTAATGCTACTGACAGTATCGGTATAACGAGTGGAACGCTTGATATGGGTTCGGGTTCATCTGCCGGGACTATTACTCTGCAAGGAAATTTACAAGTAACAGGAGGTACGCTGACCGAAACCGGAACCGGAACAAATAATTTCACATTTTCCGGTACAACGGAGCAAATTTTTACCGGCGGTGGAACCATAAGCAATACAATTAATTTTACCGTAAACAGCGGCTCCACACTTTCAATGGGGACATATTCATTGGGCGGCAGCGGAACGTTCACTCTTTCATCCGGTGCAACATTAAAAATGGGTTCGACCGCAGGCATAACGACCGCAGGCGCAACAGGGAATATTCAGGTCACCGGTGTCGCAAGTAACAGGAAATGGCTTACCTGCTACCGTGAACAATTTGGAAATTAATAACAGTGCCGGTGTTACTCTCACGGCGAGTGTTGGCGTTACCGATTCTCTCAATCTGCTTACCGGAGACCTTGCAATTGGTTCGAACACGCTGACAATCAATAATGTCGCGTACCTTGTTTCAGGGACATTATCCAGTAGTGCAACGGGTACTGTCAATTATAATAAATCATCGAACAATCAGACAGTTCTACCGATGAACTACGGGAATCTGACCTTCAGTAATTTCGACAAAACGCTTCCGTCCGGGACAATCGGTGTTGCCGGATCATTTTCTCCCGGTACTGCAACCGGACATACGACAACAGGCAGCACGATCGATTACAACGGTAGTGGAACACAAAATGTCGGTGCCTGGGCGTACTACAATAATATGACAGTGAGCGGATTCAACTGGAAAAAACTGACAGGTAACACCACGGTGAACGGAAATCTTTCAGTCTCGAACGGCACTTTGAGCGACAGTATCTATACGCTGACGGTAAAAGGGAATATCACGAACAATTCCGTCATTACCGGCACAAACAATTTTGGAAAGACGATACTTACGGGCGGAACGACATCGCATGTGCTGAGCGGATCCGGTACATATTGGATTCTGGATCTCAATGACAGCTATGGGGCAACGGCATCTTCCGATTTTTCGATCGACAGTCTTCTGTACCTTACTAGCGGTATTCTTACAACCGGATCGAATACGATTATCTGCAATTCCATTCCCGGAATGTATCGTACAGTTACAGGTGGACATGTCAATGGGAAGATTCGTAAACCAATTTCGGCAAGCGGTGTTCCTCAGAACTATACATTCGAAATCGGTGACGCAACAAACTATACGCCGGTTGCTATGACATTCCAATCAGTGTCGGTTGCAGGCACTGTCACCGCATTTCAAACCGCATCTGATCATCCGCTGGTCAAATTTTCAGGACTCGATCAAAACAAAAGTGTGAACAGATATTACACGTTGTCCGGCAGCGGATTGACATTTACAACATACGACGCAACATTTAATTTCATTTCATCGGACATTGACGCGGGGGCGAACACTGCTTACTTTTTTGTGAAGAGATACAGCAATCCTTCGTGGTATCCGTCAACAGTCAACGTCCGGCAATCAACAAGCACACGGACATTGGGAGTTACTGCGTTTGGAGAATTTGCTGTCGGTGAAGCATCTTCTGTTTTTTATTGGACACAGGGTGCCGGTACATACAATTGGGGAGATGATTATAATTGGAGTTCGCACAGTGTGCCGACCGCAGGGAACACTGTCTATTTTGATATGGATGACACGATTGAAGTGAATGTCGACGGCGTTTGCAAAGATCTTATCATTCAGAACGACACGCTCCGCTTAACGATACTTGCGGGGAAGACTTTGACGGTAAACGGAAATCTAAATCAATACAGCGGTCAATTCAGCACGCGGAACGGATTCCCGACTGTTACTGGACTGACAACATTTTCCGGCGGTTTGTTTGGGTACGATTCTTCCGGTGGTACGCAAACAGTGTCGCAGCAGTCCTACTATAATCTTCGAATAAGCGGCGGTGGAACAAAGACAGCGGCAGGGAGCTTTACGGTGAATAAGAATTTGACAATCGGTTCAGGAGTCACGTTTGCGGATGGCGGATTTACGATCACAGTGAAAGATAGCATCACGAACAACGGTTCACATACGGGTTCGGGAAAAATTTTACTCGATGGATCGACGCAACATCAGCTGACCGGCTCCGGCTCATTGACAAATCTTCAATTGAATAACACGAGCAATGGCATAACGCTCGATAGCAATTTGACGATCAACGGAACATTGACATTGTCGAACGGAATTATTACCGCACCGAACGATACGTTGTTCATCAGCTCGACAGGGAACGTTGCCAGAACGAGCGGTCATATCAATGGCAACTTGAGAAAATACTTTGCTCCCGCATCAGATTCATTGTCGTTCGAGATCGGAACAGCGGCAAGTTATCTTCCCGTTTCGGTTTCGTTCGGTACGATATCGACCGGCGGCAATTTGACAATGAGAATGGTTGCGGGGGAACATTTTGATATTGCAAATTCAACTGTTGACCCCGATTCAAGCGTCAATCGGTACTGGGTTGCCGATAATAATGGCATCGCATTCGATACATATAATTTGACAGTGAACTGGCTGCCGGGCGACATCGATGCAGGTATTTCCGATTTCTCGGATTTTATAATGGCAACCCGTTCAAACAGCGGCGTGTGGGATGAACTCACGTCAGGCGCTGTAACTTCAACCAGTCTGCGCGGAATGAGCGGCTCGTCATTCGGTTCATTCGCGGTTGGCAAGCCCTCTTCCGGTACGTTCATATCTGTGGCTACTGGAAATTGGTCGACTGCTGCAACGTGGGATGTGAACAAAGTTCCGAAGCGGAGAGATAAAGTCATCATTGCAAGCCCGCATGTGGTAGCATTGACTGCTGACAGTAAGATCGGACGACTAACGATCAATTCCGGCGGAGAATTTGGAGATGCAGGATACACGCTCGATCTGTACGGAAATTTTATATTCAACGGCGCGTGGAGCGGCTCAGGAAGAATTCGTTGGAATGATAATGTCGGTGATACACTCTCCGGTACCGGGGGCAAAGCTTCTGGAACTTCAACGCTGCTGGTCAACGGTACGGGAAAATTGATCACTGCAACGAATGATACATTGTATCGGATTCAAATTGCATCTGCGAAATCTATCACGAACAACGGAGTAATCCGATCGACGCGATTGATCGGGGATGCCGCAAGTTCTACATGGGTGAACGCTGCAGGTTCAACATTGAATGTCGGAGATACACTCCTTACTACCGGAACGTTGACTGCAACTTTGTCGAATAATACGGTCATATACAATAGTACGCTTGCGCAGTCTGTTAAAGCGACCGATTATTTCAATCTTACATTGTCGGGCGCACGTGGCGTAAATTCAGTCACTCTACCGTCGTCATCCATGACAATTGCGGGAACATTTTCTCCGACAGCGACATTTACAAGCGGCGGATATATTGTGTCGGGTAATACGCTCGACTTCAATAACACGACGGCACAATCCATTCCTGCCTTTGGATATAACAACCTGACGATCAGCGGAAGCAGAGGTGCGAACAACATCACTCTCGTAAATGGCGATACCATCAAAATCGCCGGAACATTTTCTCCTACTGCCACATTTACAAGCGGCGGATATGTAAAGACGGGAAATTGGATTGCATTCAATGGAACTGGCGCACAGACAATTCCCGCATTCAATTATAATAGTCTGAAAATTTCCGGCGGGAGAACGACGAACAGCGTCACGCTTGCTTCATCCGATACGATCGGAGTTGCTGACAGTCTAAGTTTCCAGGCATCGTTCTCATCCGGCGGATATGTGACAACGGGAAGCAAGATTGCATACAACGGAACAGGTTCGCAGACAATTGTTCCGTACAATTACAACAATCTTTCAATCAGCGGTGCACGTACGACAAACTATATCGCGTTTAATCCTACAGGTACGATCGGAGTAGCCGGTACGCTCGCGCATTCAGCAACATTTACATCCGGCGGATTATCGTTTACTGGAAGCACAGTTGATTTCAACGGAACCGGTGCGCAAACGATACCGGCATTTAATTATAATCATTTGACGGTCAGCGGCTCACGAACAACAAACAACGTTACACTTGCATCGACCACCATCGGTGTTGCGGGTTCGTTTACGCCGAGCGCGACATTCTCGACAGGAGATTACATCATTTCGTCAAACACAATCAGTTTCAACGGCAGCGGCGCTCAGAATATTCCTGCATTCAAATATAACAATCTCCAAACTGCAACCGGAGGAACAAAAACAGCAACAGGCACCGTTCGGATCCACGGTAATTTTACAATTGGGGCAAGTACAACCTTCGATGCATCATCTACTACAGATACTCTCTATGGCGATTGGCTCAATAGCGGAATATTTGTACCATCCACTTCAAAGATCGTTCTTGCGGGAACACAGGCAACGTCGATTACCGGATCGTCAACATTCAATGATCTTGTCGTGAACAAGATTGACAGTGCTACAGCCGTAACATTATCGAACGATATTCAAGTTGCAAACCTTACAATGACGACCGGAACGATGCAGACCGGTTCAAATAAAGTGACGATCACGTCAACAAGGACAGGCAATGGTATCATCATCGGAACGGTTACACGGACGCACGCATTTGCGCTCTCGACCCCTTATGCTTTTGAAGGACCAAATACTTTGCTGACTTTTACTGCCGGAACCGCCCCTTCCTCCGTTTCGGTGACAGTAACGCAAACAACCCCGTCAAGTCCAACAATGGTAGTGGTGAATCGCTCCGTGAACATTACAATGAGCGGTGGAAGCGGATTGACATCGACGCTGCGATTGCATTATGAGAATTCCGAAGCAAATGAATTAAATGAGACGATCATGAATCTGTGGCGATACACCTCATCCTGGCAGAACCAGACTGCAACGACCAGGGATAGTGTGAATAATTATATCGAATTGGCAGGTATTTCTACGGTAACAGGAGATTGGGCGATCGGATCGAGTGCTTCCTCGAAAACTATTTCGGATATTAACGGTGCGGTTGCAAATGCGGGCGATTCATTGCTTGTGACGATCGATGTTACAAATCCCTACAAGAGTACGAAGAACAATATTCTTGTCTCCGATCCTCTTGACAACAATTTTATTCTCAAGACGGGAACGATCGGCAACAGCGGAAACATCAGCGGACAAAGCGTCAATGCAAACGGGAGTATGGTCGGTGGAACAGTTCAGTGGCCGACATTCGCGCTTGTCAGCGGTGCGTCGACATCGAGAACATTCAAAGTATTCCCCGATTCTTTGACCGGCGTGCCGACAGAGTTGATCTCCAATACCGCATCGATCGATTTCGGTGGTGGAAATGTCGAATACGTTGCTGGCTCGATAACGATAACGAATATCGCCAACATCACGATCGACACGAATATTGTCAGCAATCAAACGCCGATTCCCGGCGATACATTGATCTACACATTGAAATACAGCAACGTAGGGACATCGAACGCTACCACAGTTGTTCTGACATACACGATTCCCGGCAACACTTCGTTCGTCACAAATGGATATGGAGCAGGCACCGGGATTGAAGTGAACGGCGCTCCGAAGACAAATGCGGCAGATGTCGACGAAGTATCTGTTGCGGGCGCGAACATTACCGTATCGTTCACATCGTTGACGCCCGGCTCGCAGAAGCAAGTGAAATTTAAAACAGTAGTTAACTAACCTTAATGGAGAAGCCATGAAAAAGATCCTCATCGTTCTTTGTATCGCTGCTTCATATATCTTTGCGCAAGGGACTGCGCTGAAAGTATATGACTATCAGATAAATGCCAATACTCTTTTGAAATTAAAAAGCGGAAAAACCGGATTCATCACCATGAAACCGGCAAAGAATGCGAAAGACGAAAATGCATTCGGGTACTGGATATCGAACAATACGAATGCCAATGCGGTATTCCTTGAAGTGAAAGAGGGAGAAAAAAGCATTTTGTCTGTTACTGCAAAAGATTTTGCGGCAAAGGCGAAATATCAGGGTGCGGTTGCAACATATAAGAGCGGAAGCGGAGCTAATTCCGTTGAAGTGACTGTCGAATCTTCATCCGAGTCTGATGCCTCAATGCCGCTTGCGAAGTCAATTAATATTGTCGTAAAAGCGAAAGTGTCTGGAAGTAAAAATCTTTCCGCCGTGATGACGTTGTATGGCGATGGTTTTGTCCGGAAGGTCGGTACGAATGGAGTCGCAACCAGCAAGGTGGAAAAAGGGAAAGCAGTATATCCGCTCGTGGTCATTACCGGGAAAGCAGGAACATCTGTCACAACGGATGCCGGAGAACAAAAAGCGCCGGGTAAACTTGTCCGACTTAGTTCAGCATCACCGGTGAGCGGAACGGATGCGACACTTCTCTCATTTGTAGTGAACGGAACGACAGTGAAGGATTATGAAAAATCTGTCCAACAGGCAGTCAATATTGATAAGAGCGTCACAGAGAAAAAAGAGTCGACCGAACTGGCAATTTTCAATACGGCAAATAATATGAATCCGTTTCCGGGAGATACCGTGACATATACAATTCAATACCATAATATCGGCAATGCTTTTGCGCAGGATGTTGTGATCTCGAATCCAATTCCTGAAGGGATGATCTATGTCGGAGGATCGGCTGCGGGAGACAACGCTGAGATCACGCTGGACCGGAAAGAAGTTGCAGCACCGCAGCAGGGAGATGTTGCTGCGGTTCGTTGGACGATCAAGAAACGCATTCTGCCCGGTGAAGAGGGCAGTGTGACGATGAAAGCGATCGTACGCTAGAAAATGTTCAACACTATTTTAGGGGAATGACAATGAAAAAATTTATCTACCTGTTTGTCGCATCGATTTGTATCATCGTCATGACAGACATTGCGTATGCGGTCGGCACACCCGCAGGGACGGTGATCCAATCGAGATCGAGAGTTATCTATTCGACGGCAAGCGGTGCGTCGACCGATACCGTCTATTCCAACTATGTCAGCTTTACCATCGCACAAGTTGGCGCGGTCAACCTGACACCGTCATCCAATGCCTCGACAACGGACGGTGACAGCCTGTATGTTGCATATCCATTGACAGTAACAAATTCCGGGAACGGAACAGATTATTTCAAACTCTCCTATGTCTCATCCAAAGGATGGACGGGGACATTCTATTTTGATGCAAACGGAGACGGATCATTGCAGGCGGGAGAAATATCTGCCGGTTCGATTTCCCAATCATCAAATATCGCCGCAGATGCAACATACAAATTGATGGTTCGAATCTTTGTTCCGCGGGGAGGTTCGCTCAACGGTCAAATTGATACGACTGTGGTCACTACAAAATCAAATTTCGATTCGACGAAAACAAATACTGCACAGATACGGACCACGGTGAACACAGTCAACATTCCGAATATCGGAACTGCCCTCACCGTCACGCCGACGAATCCGACTCCGGGGCAGAATGTTCAGTATTCGCTGATTATTACAAACAGCGGCAGTGTTGCTGCGACCGGAGTAACGTTTACCGATTTGATCAATACTTCACAGTTTTCGTTCATATCGGGGACAACAACACAAGGAACATTTAATGGATCGATCGTACCTGCAACATGGACTGTCGGCACAATCAATCCGGGTGGAAGTGTTACTGTCACAATCACGCTGCAAGTTCTCCCGACATTGCCGAATGGGACGCAGTTGAACAATCAAATTAATGTTAACTACACGGTGGGGGGCAATACATTCACGATTACATCAAATAATCCCTACGCAGCCGTAGGGGTCGTGCGCAACGTACAAATTTCACCGACTGCTGTCTCTTCATCGAACGAAGCAGACGATACACTTGCGTATGCATTCACAGTCAAGAATACCGGGAATTCAAAGGATGTACTTGAGATGGAATACAATTCGTCAAAATCGTACACGTGGGTTTTCTTCCGTGATGTGAACAATAGTGGGACATACGATGCAGGCGACACGCAATTGACAAATACAAATACGACGCCGACAACGGTCGATGTGGATTCTGTTGCGGCAACGGATAGCGTAAAAATTCTTGGACGGCTGATCGTTCCGAAAGTGACGACAGATGAGGAACAGGACGTTACGACATTCACCGTACGATCAAGCGCCGATAACACAAAATTTCAGAGCGCGATCGGTACGACAACGATCGGCATTCCTGTAATCGATCTTGTCCGTTCCGTCACACCGGCAGGGAACCAGCCTCCGGGAGAAGAGATGACATTTCAGGTTGCGTATCAAAATAACGGACACGGCAAGGCGTATAATTTTTCTGTCACTGAGAACGAAGCAGATAGTATGTCCTATGTTGCAAACTCCGTAACGATCGATAATGTGGCAAAAACAGACGCTGCAGACGCTGATGAAGTGACTGTCACAACCGTGAGCGGAAGAAAAGTCATAACGATAAATATCGGAATACTCAATGCACTTTCTACTCAGGGAATTATCCGTTACCGCGCAACCATTCATTAATAAAGAACGATCGTTCCGGTAAATAGTACCATGAAAAGAAAAAATAAAATAGTGCAGTATTTGATTTTGGGAACGATTCTCTTTCTTGCAGCGATCGTTTCAGAGTCATTTGCAGCGGGAACTCCTGCGGGAACTGTCATCCAAAGCCGATCGAGAGTGACATTCACAACCGCTTCCGGAGTATCGGTGGATACGGTCTATTCCGCATACGTCTCGATCACTGTAAAACAGGTCGGATCATTCAACATTACGCCAGCATCAAATGCGGTTGCGACAGGCAGCGACAGTGTGAATGTAGATTACGCTGCGACCGTCACCAATTCCGGCAACGGCACGGATGTCGGACGATTGTCCACGGCATCATCAAAAGGATGGATCACGCAGATCTTTTTTGATGCGAACGGTGACGGTGTTCTCCAATCGGGAGAAGTGAGTGCCGGTTCGATAGCTCAAACAGGATCTCTTGCATCCGATGCCGACTATAAAATTGTAGTTCGTGTCCGTGTTCCGAGAGACGAAATGTTGAATGGGGAGAAAGATACCACGTCATTGACCGTGAAATCTAATTTCGATTCGACGAAGTTGAACAATGGAAAATATATCACCACTGTTCGCACTCCGATGCTTCCTCCGGGATCAGGGTTAACAGTCAATAATCCCAATCCCAACGCCGGAACGAATGTTACATACACTTATACATACACGAACAATGGTTCAGTTCCCGTTACAGGAATGTCAATTTCCAATTTATTTTCAGCGTCTGCTTTTACGTTCGTCTCCGGAACAGGAAGCCAGGGAACATTCAACGGTTCCGCAAATCCTGTCCTATGGAATATTGGGAGCGTTGCACCCGGGGCTACAATCACTGTGACGCTCACGTTACAGATCAATTCGAGTAATCCTCCCGGGACGATTCTCAGTAATTATTTTTCGATCAATTATAATGTCGGAACTAACAATTATACAGTCGGGACAAATACACAAGATGTTACGGTTGCAGGTGTATTGGCACCGGGTGTTCAGGTGACTGCTATGTGGAACTCTCTTACAAAAGAGGCGACCGATTCTGCTGTGTATAGGTTTAAAGTGCGGAACAGCGGTACGGTCAAGGATGTCATTGAAATGAGTACGAGTTCAACACGCGGATTCAATTGGGCGTTATATCGTGATGCCAATAATAATTCTCAACTCGATGGTACAGATCCGCAACTGACAAATACGAACGGATCGGGTGGTGTCGATGTCGATTCTGTCGCCGCCGGTGACAGTGTCAGGATATTTGCTCGAGCGATCATTGCAAGGCAATCGAACGACCAGGTAAAGGATTCACTATCGGTAAAAGGTTCATCCTCTTCGGATATCACAAAAACAAGCACAACAGTTGTTGTAACAACAATCAATGTTCCTGTTGTTGAGATAACCAAGAATGTTTTTCCCGTTGGTGATCAACCCGCGGGTGCGGTGATTACGTACTCAATTACATTTGAAAATAAAGGATCCGCATCCGTCAGCAATTTTGTATTGGGCGATACAACTCCTTCTGCGACCAACTATGTCCCGAACAGTGTTCAAGTTAATGGTTCTTCGGTCCTGGATAATACTGGTCCATTGTCAATTACTACCAATGCCGGCAATACAATCATAGCAGTCAATATCGGAACGCTGAGCGCTGGACAGACCGGATCTATCGAATTTAAGGTGAAAATTAAATAATGCCGACTATCATGGCTGGAATATCAACGACATATCGCAGTCTCGTAAACACTTCGCTGCTGTTGTTTGGGTTCGCGCAGATTATTTTAGGACAAACTGCACCGAGCACACAGATCACGAATCAGGCGAAAGCGACATACCAATACAAAACATTTCCGCCCGATACGGTGAAGTCGGGGGTTGTTCAATTTTCAATCATCGAAGCACCGAACTTTGAATTGAGCTTCGGCGCGCGTGATACAAATGTGTTTGGAAGAGAAACTCTTCAAGTACGACTGGTATATAAAAATGTCGGAAACGTAAAAGCAGATACGGCAACGATAGAAGGAATTCTTCCTCCCGCGGGATTACGTTTTGTACCTGGCTCTACAAAAGGAACAATCTCGGGTGGAACAGTGACATGGAAAGTGTTCAATGTCGATCCGGGCCATTCAGATTCCGTTGGTGTAAAGATGGTGGTGGATAGTACTCTTGTTGCCTTGACACAATTGCAAATGACGGCAAATCTCAATTGGCTTTCATCCCAGGTAATATCGGCGGTCACATTTGTCGTAAATAGTTTTCCTCGCCTTGAAATAACAAATACAGCGATGGCCGCGGTCGCCGGCTCCGGCAGGACTTTTGGATATCAGATCGTCGTGAAGAATACGGGAAATGTTCAATCGACGAACACGACTCTGGTCGATACAATATCGGCATTGGGAACATATCTGAGCTCGAATCCGACTCCGGACAGCATCAAGAATTCGTTGCGGCTACTTGTCTGGAAACTCGGTAACATTCCCGCATTTGCAGAGCGGACAATTTCACTGTCTGTGTTGACTCCGCCTAATCTTGCTTCCGGTATATTGTCCAATAGTGCCGTCGTATATTCGGCAAACGTTCCGGCGGGTGCAAAATCAATTGTTACAGTACCTGTTGTGCCGATCGTACCGAAGAGTATTTCAATAACTCCTCTCCCTGTATTCATCTTTGGACAATTGAACAAAGACAGTTCGCGTATTGAAATCATGGTGAAAGATTCTGTCAACCAGTCTTTACCTGATGGAGTTCCGGTTAATGTTACGACAACGCTTGGAACTTTCTCGAACAATTCTCAGAATATTTCCACTACAATCCAGAATGGTTCTGCGTTTGTTACGCTCCGGTCTGAAAATGTAGCAAACGAGATACAGCGGACACGCATCACTGCAGTGGGCGGCGCTGTTCTTTCGGGAACAGTGCAAGATACCGCAAACGTATTCATGTATCCCGGCGCAGTGACCGGCATTGTCGTGAGCGGAATAAATAGAACTCCATATCAAGGGGCTATCGCTAGGGTATACAATCAGACAAAACAGGTGATCGGAGCTGATACCACAAAAGCTAACGGAAAATTTTTTGTTGCATTGAACAAGGATATTTTGGCTTATCTGCTTGAAATTATTGTCATCGATAAATTCGGCGATACTGTCTCAACGAGCGCACCGATCGATCCCACCAAATTTCCGATGCCTCCTATTCAAATCCCGAATACGATTACGGGACGGATACAATATAGGGTATCAGGTTTGCCGGTTCCGGCACCGGGTATTACGGTATTTCTTGACTCAATATCAAGTACGGGACGCTCACTTGGTCCGAGAAGAGTAGGAGGGATGCCGTTGCCTGCGGGTGCGTTATACCGTTTGCAAGAACAGAAAACAGATCAGCTGGGAAGATTTAAATTTGAGAATTTAAAACCTGCACGGTACGTGATTGCGATTGACAGTACACAATTCCCGAGTTTCAAAGGATATAGTTTTGTCCCGGATACCATATCGGGCACCTTCACGATTAATCTGAGTATCGATATTGACCAGGACTCTACCATTGCACTCTTAATGAATACATCGCCCGTTCTGTTTGCAGGGGATACGCTGCAGTATTCTATTCGTACAGGGAATACCGGCAACGTCACGCATTACGGCGTTACGATCACAGATACGATTCCGAAATTTACATCGTTCGTTTCGGCTCAAAAAGGGAAGTTTAAATCATTTGCATTTGATACAACCGGAGGCATTGTTCGTTGGACAGGCGATTCGTTATCGAGTTTTCAAGAAGATACGGTTCAGCTGACGCTTTTGCTGTCAAGAAATATTCCCGATAGTACACGGATCAGGAATTCTGTCTGGTTTTCATCCCAAGTTCTCTCGTATCTGAGCAGTTCGACAACGACGATCATTCGTTCCGCGCCAAATCTTACATTCGGGAATTTCTTTGCGGGGAAAGATTCTACGGTTGCAGGCGATAGTGTGTATAAAAAGATATGGTTCACTAATACCGGTACGGACAGCCTCAAGGGAATACGGATCGTCGATTCGATTTTCTTTGCCGGACAGAGTCGATTCGTACTTGGAAAACAAAAGATAGATTCAGTCTCTGTTGTCGATAGTGTGATCACGATCTTTGTCGGAGCAATTCCTCCTGCATACGGAGATACGGTCTCGATCAAATTCATGTCGGACTTCAGCCTTACAACAGGGACAAAAATCATTTCGCGTGCACGGCTCATGCAAGGGAATGTTACGTTGGATAGTGCCTCGTCGGTACTGACAATGATCGATAATCCGAACCTTTCATCGTTCCTTAAAATTGTCAAAACGGGAAACAAAAAAGTTGCAGAGATCGGCGATATTGTTACCTATCAGATAATGGTCAGTAACACAAGTCCGACTTTCATTCATACGCTTGGAATTTATGATCTGCTGCCTCATTCATTCCGGTACATCAAAAATTCAGCGCGGTTCAATGGAAGACCGTTTGAACCCGCACACAATCAGAATTTAAATTCTTTATCGTGGAATCTTTCGGATACAGTCCTCTCCGGCAAAGGTGCACAGCTTGTGTATCAATTAGCGATCGGTGCGGATGCCCTTGAAAGTGAAGGAGTGAATACGGCATACGCAAGTGCGGTTGCAAGTATCGGCACGCCGTTGTACTCGTCCGCATCACAATGGCAGGTAACAGTCCGTCCCGGTGTCTTTACGGAAAAAGGTCTCGTCATCGGCAAAGTATTCTACGACGATAACAGGAATCTCTTCCAGGAAACGGGTGAGAGCGGCATCAAGGATGTTGAGATCTGGATGGAGGATGGGACAAAAATAATCACCGGCGATGATGGGAAGTTCTCTTTGCCCGAAGTGAAACCGGGACAGCACGTTCTCCGCGTCAATGAACGGACTCTACCAAAAGGGGCACAACTGCTTTCCGGGAGTAATAAATTCGCGGAGGATGCGACATCGCAATTTGTCCGCGTGACCGAAAGCGGCATTGCAAAGGCGAACTTTTTTGTCTTGCGTACTCTGAAAGACTCGATACAACAATCGATCGGTAAGATCAATAGACTTGTCGCCGTGCGTCAAGCGAAACCAAAATATTTGTACACCGATACATTACGAAAAGTTAAGATCGATACTGTCGATATGTACGTTTCGTTCGTTTTCTCAGGGGGTAAATACCTGCAAAATATTGATATCAACGAGACTCTGCCGGAGGAATTATCAGTAGTTCCCAACAGCGCTACATTCAACGGCAGGAAGATCAATCCGATTGTCCTTGGAAGAAGTGTCCAATGGAAAGCAGGGCGTGGTCCTGACATTATGCAGGGAGTATTGAAATATAAAGCGGCTTTGAACAAACCTCCGAAAAAAGGATCTCCTTTGTTGTCGATGAGTTCAGTTTCTGTTGTCACTGCTGACAGTGTTGTCGTTGAAAGTCAAAATCTTGTCACTGAGAACATAGTTCAGGAATCCGAGAAGAACCGGATTGAAACGTCGGATATATCGATCAGGACAATAAATCCTCAGGAACGGCAACTTGGTGATTCGATTTCACTTTCAGAAGGGGATGAAATATTTTTCAAGACTCGCATCTTTATCGATCCGAAAAAGAAGATAAAATCTGTCCGCTTGGTCGATTCCCTGGAATCAAACTTTATCGTCAATGATCGTTCATTCAGCGTGAACGGGGTACCATTACCATCGAAGAATCTCTCGCTGCGCATCCGTTCGTCAGCTTTATCTGCCCGGATGCCGATACTGAAAAGTGAGATCGAATTTTTGCGGATCGCATCAATTGATTTAACGGAATTAATTCGCAGCGGATTGAACGAGGTGACATATTCTGCAAAGCTGCATTCGGTACGGAGGGATACGACACTCACGAAGTCGACATATCTCCTTGTTGTTGATGAATATGATGCAGAATCTGTCTCCCATTCCAAACCGGTGAAGATCAGAATCCGTGCTTCGAAAAAATTACCAACTGTTGCTTTGGAAACGGTCTATGTTGAGATTCGTAAACCGCTCGAGAAACTGGAAGAAAAGGTAGCGGATGCGGTAAAACTTGTTGAGTCCTTAAAACAGAATTCGACCAAAGCTGTCATTATGGAATGTATTACGTTCGAAATGGGGAAAACGATCCTGACAAAGGATGCAACCATTGTGCTCGATAATATCGCAACCGCACTTCGTGAGAATCCCGACTTGAAAATACAGGTTAACGGACATACCGATAACACGGGAAATGCTACGGCAAACAGGAATGTATCACTTGCTCGTGCTCAAGAGGTGAGAAGATATTTGGTGCAAAAAGGTATTTCAGAGGAACGGCTATTTGCTCAAGGTTTCGGACCTGATAAACCCATTGCGACGAATAAAACGCGGGAGGGAAGGGCAAAGAACAGGCGCGTTGAGTTTGTAAGGAAAAAATAAATATTAAACCTTGCGGAGGTATTTTGATCTCCGCAAGGTTGTACTGCTACAGTTTTTCAAATCGTGCTTGAAAAAATCTCAGATACTTCGGTTCGTACACCATTGTCAATCCATTCACAGTGCTTCGATTATTCCAGACTTCGTAGACCGACTCCACCGTAACATCGCAATGCGCCTGCGTATAGACCCTGCGCGGGAATGTCAGCCGTACAAGTTCGAGTTTGGGAAAGTAATGATCGCCGGTCTCTTTATTCCTTCCGGCGGAAACAATACCACGCTCCATTGCTCTGATCCCCGAATCGACGTACAATTCGGCGGCAAGTGTTTGTGCGGGAAATTTTAACTGATCTAATTGCGGGTAAAATTTCTTTGCATCAAGGAAGATCGCATGCCCGCCGATGGGGCGAACGATCGGAATTCCAAGTTCGATCAAACGATTTCCGACGTATTCAACCTGACCGATCCTCGCCTGAAGATGATCGAGTTGGCATGCCTCCTCGATGCCTCGTGCCATTGCTTCCATATCTCTCCCTGCCAAACCTCCGTATGTGTGCAACCCTTCGTAGATGACGACCATATTGCGGGCTTCTTCGAAAATGTCACTGTCATTCAATGCGAGAAATCCGCCGATGTTGACGAGCAGGTCTTTCTTTCCGCTCATCGTTGCAGCGTCCGAGTAGGAACACATCTCGTGAAGAATCTCTTTGACGCTCTTGTGTTCGTATTCCTTCTCCCGTCGTTTGATGAAGTACGCATTCTCCATCGCGCGTGTTGCGTCAAAGACAACTTTAATTCCATTTTTCTTCGCAAGGGAATGTACTGCGCGAAGATTCTGCATCGAGATTGGTTGTCCCCCCGCCATATTGACCGTTGCACCGATTGTAATATATGCGATCTTGTTCGCACCAACTCGTTTAATAAGGTCTTCAAACTTTTGGAGATCGACATTTCCTTTGAACGGATGTTCATTCTGAGAATCATGTGCTTCATCAACGATCACATCCACGAATGTTCCCCCGGCTAGTTCCTGGTGAAGGCGGGTGGTTGTGAAATACATGTTTCCCGGAACATACATGCCCGGTTTGATCAATATCTTTGATATGATATTCTCTGCACCTCGTCCCTGATGCGTCGGTACAAGATATTTGTATCCGTAATACTCTTGCACTTTTTGTTCAAGGTGGTAATAGTTTTCGCTTCCTGCATACGCTTCATCGCCGACCATCATGCCTGCCCACTGGTAATCGCTCATCGCATTTGTGCCGCTGTCGGTGAGAAGATCGATATAGACTTCTCTGGATTTCAGAAGGAACGTGTTATAGCCAGCTTCACGGATGAATTGTTCTCGCTCTCTGCGTGTTGTCATTTTCAAAGGTTCTACCGTCTTGATCTTGAACGGTTCTGCCCAAGAGCGGCGTTGTAATGTCGGCATTGGTAACTCCAATCTGTTCGTTGATTTTAGGATGTGTTTTTACTACTTTATTCGTGAATTGCACGTGCAAATATACTCAACACTTCCTGGATAAACAATGAAACTTGATGGCGAATGGATTGTGGTAGAAGCTCACTTGTCAGGCGATCTCCTTCCCGAAGAAATTACCTCCTCATTTCGACTTTCTGTTGCTGCAGATACGTACACCGTCCTTACCGGCTCCGAAATTGACAAAG
Organism: Ignavibacteriales bacterium; assembly: GCA_016182545.1. Lineage (GTDB taxonomy): Bacteria > Bacteroidota > Ignavibacteria > UBA10030 > UBA8401 > SpSt-333. Next base: position 6,998 of record JACPGG010000148.1, on the reverse strand, counting down.
GAAAAATTAAATATTTCCAGTTCACCGTCCCGATGGGTATCGATATCATCGGAGAAGATGGACCGAATAAGGGGAGAACGATCAAAGCGATCTATAAACACACCGGCGGTTTTCTCTTCATCTGTTACAACCTCTACGGAGATGACCGTCCGAAAGTGTTTACCTCTACACCGGAGCATAAATTTTATCTCGTTCGGTACATACGCGCAGAGCAATGATACAGCCTCATATTTTGGATCAGATCTCCTCCGTTATCGGGAATGAAAATTTTTTTACCTCGCCTGAAGATAAAATAACATATTCATACGACGGTACACCGCTTCTTGAACACCTTCCCGATGCAATTGTTCGTCCGCAATCGAAAGAGCAGATCTCTCAACTCGTCAAACTGGCAAATACTGAAAAATTTTCTATCGTTCCGCGGGGCAACGGTACGGGTTTGAGCGGCGGTTCCGTACCGACTGAAAATTGTGTCATTTTGGATATGTCTCAATGGAAAAAAATCCTTGAGATCGACAAAGAAAACCTGACGGCATGGGTAGAGCCCGGTGTGATTACTTCTCAGTTGCATCAGGAAGTTGAAAAACTTGGTCTGTTTTATCCCCCTGACCCCGGCAGCATGAATATTTGTACTATCGGAGGAAATGTCGCCGAGAACTCCGGCGGTTTACGGGGATTGAAGTACGGCGTTACAAAAAATTATGTGATGGGATTGGAAGTTGTGCTGCCGAATGGAGAGATCATTATGTGCGGAGGCAAGTCTGTGAAGGATGTTGCCGGATATAACCTGAAAGATTTTTTTATCGGTTCGGAAGGGACGCTGGGAATATTCACAAGAATTTTGCTGAAACTTATCCCCAAACCGCAAAGCAGCAAAACCATGCTTGCCTATTTCAATTCGAAGGCAGATGCGGGACGAACTGTTTCCGCTATCATTGCAAACAAGATCATTCCTGCAACCGTGGAATTTTTGGACAATACTACGATACGATGTGTTGAGGAGTATTCCAAGATCGGACTACCGACGGATATTGATTCCTTATTGCTTCTTGAAACGGACGGACATCCTGTTGTTGTAGAAGAGGAGGCACAAAAAATTGTTGAATGCTGCAGAGAGAATAATGCTATCGAAGTAAAGACCGCACAGACCGTTGAAGAAGCAATGAGATTAAAAACAGCACGGCGCTCTGCTTTTTCAGCGCTCGCTCGGACCAAACCGACGACCATATTGGAAGATATTACAGTGCCGCGGAGCGAGATCGCGGTGATGCTTGAAAAGATCGAATCGATTTCGAAAAAGTATGACATCCTGATCGGTACTTTCGGGCATGCAGGCGACGGCAATCTTCACCCGACCTGCTTGACGGATGAGCGCAATCGCGCTGAAATTGAACGGGCAGAGAAAGCATATGCAGAGATATTTGAAGAGGCGGTAAAACTGGGCGGAACAATTACCGGAGAGCATGGTACCGGTCTTGCAAAGAAAAAATTCCTCCATCTCTCTACCGGACATGCTGCGATTGATGCAATGCGTACGATCAAGAAGGCGTTGGATCCGAACAATATTCTCAATCCGGGAAAAGTGTTCGACATATGAGCGAGATAAGACATTCAAACGGATTTCACGGAATTGACATTCCGAGTGATGATATCATTACAAACTGCATGCACTGCGGGCTTTGTTTGCCGACCTGCCCGACGTACGCATTGACCGGCAGAGAAAAATCATCGCCTCGCGGCAGAATCCGCCTTATAAAATCCGTTGCGGAAGGAAAGTTGGAGATGTCAAACGGATTTATCGACGAGATGAATTTTTGTCTCGACTGCCAGGCGTGTGAGACTGCTTGTCCGGCAGGAGTGAAGTACGGTTCGCTTGTCGAATCCGCCCGGAACCAGATTCGCTTGCAAGACAAGCAGTCGTTTGGTGAAAGTGTACTAAAAAAGTTTTTTCTTCGAAATGTACTTTCAAATCCCCGTCAGTTAAAATTCGTGGCGCGCATGCTGTGGATCTACCAGAATCTTGGTGTCGAGTCCATATTGAAAAAACTCGGCATTGCCAGATTACTGACTCCAAAATTAGCTCGTTTGCAGGAGATATCTCCGCGTATTGATCCTCAATTCTTTGATGAGCAACATCCGGAGGTCATTCGCCCAACAGGTACAGTTAAGCATCGGGTGGGATTTCTTTCCGGATGCGTTATGAACGTAGCGTTTTCGCAGATCAATGAGGATACGATCAAAGTTCTGCTACACCATAGTTGTGAAGTGATCATCCCGAAACAGCAGGTCTGCTGCGGTTCACTGCAAGCGCATAATGGAGACTTCGATGTTGCAAGGGAGCTTGCAAAGAAAAATATCGATATATTTTCTGAGTATGAACTTGATGCCATTATTATGAACTCTGCAGGGTGCGGGGCAATGATGAAGGAATACGGACATTATCTTCAAGATGATGCCGAATATTTAACAAAGGCAAAATTGATCGCCTCAAAGGTGAAAGATATTTCTGAATTTCTTTTCGATATTGGTTTGAAACCTGCAACGGATGCATTTCGACATAAAGTAACGTACCATGATGCATGTCATCTTGTCCATTCACAAAAGATCTCTGCTCAGCCCCGTTCGCTGTTGAAATCAATCTCCGGACTTGAATATGTCGAACTCAACGAAGCATCATGGTGTTGCGGCAGTGCAGGAATCTATAATGTGGTACGGTACGAGGACTCGATGAAAATACTTGAACGGAAGATGGAGAATATTGAAATTGCAAATGCCGAGTACATTGTTGCCAATAATCCCGGTTGTTTGCTGCAAATTGAACATGGATGCAGGCAACATTCAGTGCAGTCAAAAGTTGTTCATCTGTCGACCCTGCTGAAAGAAGTATATCAAATATAATGGCATTCACAACTTTGTATGCGATTATTTATCAGAGCGTTGATCTGTGCGGTAACCGTCGTTCTCAATCTTTCTTCACAGATTGAAAATGACGAGTGTGCATCAGCCACACAAATCGTTACACTTCCTTTTTCAATCTCACAGGATACTCGCCTCGCTACTCCAAACAATCTAGAACCAAAGCTCATTTGTCAGGACAGCAGTTCGAACGGGAAAACTGTATGGTTCAAATATACTACCGATACTACGCGATTTGTTGTCTTTAGTACTATCGGCAGCCAACCCTCTCAGGACTATGATATCATCATGTCCATCTTCGTCGGGACATGTGGCAATTTGATTCAGATACGATGCAATGACGATACACTTGATACCCGTCAATCTGAAACCGGATTGATTGTGCAGGCTGGAACGACATATTACATTTTAATCGGTGAGTGGGGTGGAGGAGGAACAAACGGTGGAATTCCGACCGGGGGTGACTTGGTATTCAATGCGTATGCACCGATTCTTCCTCCGGTCGTTAAGGGACCAAAAATGGGATTCACACATAATCGGGTCATATTGAGTACCGATCCGTACTCATCCGTATTTGATTTTTCCCGTCGTAAACAAAAACTTCCAAAACCAAACGTAAATAAAAATATTCCTAAGATTCAATCTGTGCGAAGTAACGTTAATCCGACCGGTTTATATGGATCAAATTATAGGGAAGCAACATTTAGTGAGACTACTTCCGTTACAATTTCGAGACCTGTTGTCATGAAGAGTTTTGAGGGGATACCTGAAACCCACTATGTGCCCCCCGATCCCATAATCGCAGCAGGCAATGAACACATCATCGCGGCGGTAAATTCCACATTCAGGATCTTTGACAAGAACGGTGCAATCTTGAAGACAATCGACGCAGATGAATGGTTCAGTGCGGTCATACCAAATGCCAGTACGTTCGATCCGATCGTAATGTACGACCACTTTGACGATCGTTGGATTTTTGAAATGCTGCATGTTGATGACGCATTGAAAAAAGCGTTTATATTGCTTGCCGTTTCCGATGACGGCAACCCGCTGGGACAATGGTCCGCATGGGCGTTACCTGCAAATATGATCGGTGATTCAACCGTCCAAAATTGGACAGACTATGCGCGCGTTGGATTTGACAAGGAGGCAATGTGTATCACCGGGAACCAATTCGATTTTGTAACAGACTTTCAATATACCAAGCTGAGAATATTGCCGAAAGCGTGGTTATATTCCGGTTCGTCCGATACTGTAAAATGGTTTGACTTTTGGGATTTCAGAAATCCCGATGAGGTGAACACGGTGATAGCAAATATTCGTCCGGCAATAATTTTTGGTGAGCCGGGGAACGGGTTTTTAGTAAATGAATCCCCCTATTTCCTTGGATCATTTTTCACGGTCTGGAATATCGCTACACCGGCAACAGATCCCGAAATTACCGGGAAAAACATTCCCGTTGTCCAATATTTTCCTGCGAAGGATGCAAATCAAAAGGGGGTCGCAACGACGATTGAATCGTTCGGTTCCGATATCAGGAATGAACCAGTGTATCGGGACAGTGCTTTAGTTTTCGTGCATACTATTGCCAGCGGCGACGAGAAACAGTATTCAGCATTGCGGTATGTAAAAATTGATCCGTTCAAACAATCCGCACTTGAAGATGTGGCGTACGGCAAAGAGGGATTTTGGTTCACCTATCCCGCAGTAATGGTTGATAAAGAATTAAATATGACCTTTACGTTCAGTCGTTCCGGTGTTGATGAATACATGGGTGCGTATCTTGCCGGAAGAAAAAAGAATGATGGAACGGGTCTTTCTACAAGCATTCCGATCCGGGAAGGAAACGCCAGCTACATGAAGGTAGCGGGCGGAAGAAATCGTTTTGGCGACTACAATGGGATTGCGCTCGATCCCTTGGACGAACAGACTGTATGGACACACACAGAGTTCGTTCCCGAACTCAACACGTGGGGGACATGGATAACAAAAAATAGGATGGGTCCGTTGGAAGGGGTCATAGCAACATTGGACAAGCACCAGTTAGATTTTGGAATGAAACCGATCGGAAGCGTAAGCGATACGTTTCATCTCACGCTCTTCAACGACGGCATTGATACATTGATTATAAGTCAGATTGCAATTTCAGATCCGTCATTTCAACTGATTACAAATATCACATTCCCGGTCAGCATATTGTCTAACTCAGCTGCGAATTTTCATGTTCAATTCTTGCCAAATGTGATGGGCACTGCTAACGCAACTCTCACGTTCAAGACAAATGCGCAAAATGATTCGCTCCTCATTGTTTCCTTAATGGGGACTGGGGTTCAACCATCTGTGATCCCGAAAGTGAATTCATCAATCCCTCAGTCTTTTGCGTTGGAACAAAATTATCCGAATCCGTTTAACCCTACAACGATAATTGAATATTCAATACCGAAGATTTCTTTTATTCAATTGAAATTATTTGATGTGATGGGGAGACTGGTGAGAGTCCTTGCCGAAGGGTGGAGAAAACCGGGGATTTTTTATGAGTATGTGGATGTACAACAACTTTCCTCGGGAGTATACTATTATCGCCTGACAACAAAAGATTTTGTTGAAACAAAAAAAATGATTATCGTTAAGTAATTTGAATTCATACAACGAGACATCTGAAAAATTGGCTATGGACACAAGCAGTCATACTGAGCGAAGTCCAAGTGTAATAATTTGAGCAGAATCGTGGTTCGACTACGCTTACGTCGACCAACTCATTAGTTTTTCAGATATCTCACAATATTATTTGCTCACAATGGAGGTTGCATGATACTACAAAAGTCTACCAGTATCATTTTATTTTTGATAATTATTTTTGGACTTGGATTTTCAAAGCAGACTAAAAGTGCTAAGGAAAAAATATTGTACGAACCGGGCGTTCTAGTTATTAAATTGAAAGGGGCAGTCCCTACCGGAGGGCAAATTGATCGTGCCGCCGCTTTTTCGTATTTCGAATCAAAATATAATGTCTCGAAACCTGAACTGGTTTTTTCAACAAGGTCGGTTAAAAAAATGAAGGGGGAAAAGGAGTTGGAACGTATTTATACGATGCGAGTATCAACTCCTACGGATCTTGAAATTCTTGCTCAAAAGATAGCGCAAGAACCTCAAGTAGAATTTGCCGAACCGAATTATTATTTCCCGCTCAATGTAATTCCCAACGATCCGCTGTACAATCAAATATATCCTCTCTCAATCGTCAAAGCAGATACAGCGTGGGGAATACAAAAAGGAGATTCTACCGTACTGATAGGCATAATCGATTCCGGTGTGGATTGGGATCACCCGGATCTAGCATCTGTAATATGGAATAATAGTGATGAAATACCCGGAAATAATATCGATGATGACGGAAATGGATACATCGATGATATTCGTGGCTGGGACTTTGTCGCTAATGTATCCGATGCAGCGGCAGGGGAAGACGGAACTGTAGAGGATAATAATCCTATGGACTTTGATGGACACGGGACGCACGTTTCAGGTATTGCAGCAGGCGCAACAAATAATGGAACCGGCATTGCATCGCTCGGTTGGGGATGCAGAATTATGCCGCTTAGAAGCGGCTGGCATTCTACTGACGGCAACGGATATGTTTCATCATTGTATGCATCGAAAGCATACAAGTATGCTGCGGATAATGGCGCTGCCGTGTGCAATCAAAGCTCCGGTACTTCTGAAGTCGTTTTGGAAGGAGCGCTCTATGCTTTTAAAAATGGCGTCGTGATCACCAACTCTGCCGGGAACAGCAATTCTGATTTTGCAGGATTGTTAGGCGCCGAACCGTGGGCGCTTTCAGTTGCAGCAACAAACAGTAATGATAACCGGGCAAGTTATTCTTCCTACAATTCAAAAGTAGACATCTCGGCACCGGGAGGAGATTTCAGTTCCGGAAATGGCAATGGGTTTTTAAGCACCGTTGTGCATCCATCCTCGTTTTTCGGGAATCAACAGTATGTTGAATTCCAGGGAACATCAATGTCGTCCCCGTTTGTTGCAGCCCTTGCCGGGTTGGTAAAATCAAAAAACAAAACATGGAC
>JACPGG010000015.1:18856-38192 GCA_016182545.1 Ignavibacteriales bacterium | reverse complement strand
CGTTTAACATTGGATGAGCAACAATACGGACAATGCTTTTTTTGTCACGATTCTACACCTTGATGGAGTTTTCTACCAATATCGTTATGTCAAAGAACAACTTACAGCATTTTCAGCAACACTTTTTGACTATTATACCCATCCTGAGCGCAGCGAAGAATCTGCTTGAGGCGTGGGGAAGTTAATTTTGCCAATTCCCAAACTAGATTTTCTGCTTTGTGAAATCCGCAACGAGTAGAATAAAAAAAACGGGATTCTATTTCGTGCCGATTAAACGCTTCCGCAGAAGTCTTTGACTTTCACTCTGCGGCTGTTTACATTAATGAAGAAATCTTTTGAGAAGGTGACGGCATGAAATACAAAGCGGTGAACATCGATCCTGAAATTCTCGGCGGCACGCCGGTTTTTACCGGTACGCGCGTTCCAATTCAGACATTGTTCGATTATCTGGAAGGGGGCGACACGCTGGAGGAATTTCTGGATGATTTTCCGTCTGTAGCGAGAGAGCAAGCGGTGGAACTTCTTGAAATGGCAAAGGTCTCTCTTACGACGGAAAAATTTCTGAATGAAAATTTTGCTTGATGAAAATCTCCCCCGCACTATCAAAGCAGATTTTGGGGACACATTCGACGTCTTCACCGTTCGTGACATGGGGTGGCATGGTAAAAAGAACGGCGAATTACTGACGCTTCTCACCTCCCATTACTTCGACATTTTCATCACGCTCGATAAGAACCTTCGCCATCAGCAAAACCTCAAACAGTACGATGGGGCGGTCTTTCTGCTCCTTTCCGTCAATAACAGACGCGAGACACTGCGAAAATTGATCGACAAGGTTGCGCAACAGATTAAATCCGGCGAGTTCAAAAAGTTTAATGAGATCAAGGAGTAGGCTGTATCTAAAACGTCGACGTGCCGATTCATGATTTTTTTGCAAAGAACAGCAAACAGACCGGAATTATTGTGACGAGGGTGAGTGAGATTGGATGATTTGTTAATTTTGTGACTGAGCGATTCTTTGTCTTCGTTTCCAAACTCTGAGCCAATAGCGGATAGATGTCTAGAAACGATTGTTTTAGACACACCTTCATCTCTTCTTTCTTTTACTCACTGGATCCTTCGTTACATTCAGGATCGCTCTCTGTTTTTGTTTTAGTATCGGGCACAACCAACCCTGCGCTTCAGCGCGGGGTACTGCGGCACCGCCCATCCCACCGGACTTTAGTCCGTCATGGCGAAGGCCGGAATTATTCCTCGCTGTTCTTTTCCCCTCCTCATCGAGGAGGGGAATGATGGACTCTTAGATAACGGAAACTATTGAATAGGGGTGGTGAAAAATATGCAACCGTAAACGGCGATCGCGGCTGTAAAGAAAGCGGGAGGAAAAGTCCTCAAACCCGGCGCACTCGTTCCGGATGAGCCGTATCTTTTCTTCACTGATCCCGACGGGTACGAAGTGGAAGTGCGGTTTGAGAAGAAATTAGGATAACAGGATAAAATCCGGGTAGTGGGTCAGTTTGAAATTATAAGTCATAGTGAGCGAGTCCCGCAGGGACGAGTCGAACTATGACCCTTCGACTTGTCCTAAAAAACAGGACTCGCTCAGGGTGACTATCGCGTGTTCTAAGGAATGAAGTCATAATGACCCACTACCAAAATCCGACTTTATAAGAACATTTTCCCTTTTTTCCCGTATCTTCTTCCATGGCTCCCAACGAACAACAAAAACAACGCACCGTGTTCTCCACGTTACGGGACGATCTCCGCAATACGGAAACATTCACCACGCTGCGCAAAGAATCAAAAGCGATCACAAATTTCTATCTCACAACCGAACAGCGCGAAGAATTGAAACGAATGAAGAACATCAGACGGTCGTTCTTTATTTCCGGATGGGTGCTGAAAGCGATGTTCTTCAAACTGACCCCCCTCCGCCGCCTGTTGTTTGTCGTGGGAATGTTGATGATCGTTACCGTCCGTGCATCGGGTGATAACCTGACCTTCGACGGAAATGCCCTTGTCGGTGGCGCTCTACTTGTGCTTGTGATTGTATTGGAGCTGAAGGACAAACTTCTTGCACACGACGAATTGGAAGAAGGGCGGCATATTCAGGTATTACTGATGCCGGAACGGACTCCAACGATGGACGGATGGTCTGCATGGCTCTACACCCGCTCTGCCAACGAAGTGTGCGGCGACCTGATCGATTTTTTGCGAATGGAAAACGGACGGATCGGCATTGCGATTGCCGATGTTGCGGGAAAAGGACTGCACGCTGCGCTGCTGACGACAAAACTGCAATCAACGATCCGCGCGCTGGCGTTCGACGAAGTGTCGGTCTCATCGCTCGTCAAAAAGATCAATTCCATCTTTCACCGCGACAGCCCGTCCCATTTATTCGCTTCATTGTTCTATATCGAGATCACCGAACGCGCTCCGCTGCTTCGGTACGTCAATGCAGGACATCTTCCCGCAGTGATCATGAGGACCAACGGCATTCAGGAAACGGGAAAGGGTGACGCCGCGCTCGGCTTGATGCGCACCGTCGATTTTTCCGAACAGGCAATCGATCTTGCAGGAGGTGAATATTTCGTACTGTACTCCGACGGTTTGACGGAAGCGAAGAATGAACGGGGAGAATTTTTCGGGAAAGAACGCCTGCTGCGTCTGCTACAAAATACATCAAATACACCTGAACAGATCGGTCACTCCATTCTCCGCGAGATCGACAGGTTTACCGGCTCTACCACTCCATCGGACGACCTTTCACTCGTTATCCTGCAGAAAAAATGAATACGGTGACCGTCACTTCTACGGTGACGGTCACCTGAGGAATCTTTCCTTTCCTGTTTTGCATCTTATCTCTAAAAATAAGATTTTACAGTATTGAAAGGATTTACCATGCACCTTCACCAACTTCGCTCACAAGACGGAACGGAAACGCTCTCCTACATCTGCGTCGATGAACAGACGCACAACGCCGTCATCATTGATCCCAACAAAGAAGATCTGAATACCATTACACTCTTTTTGAAAGAACAACGAGCGGTTCTCTCTCAAATCATCGAGACGCACACACATGTCGACCACATTTCAGCAGCGAATGAATTGAAGAATATCTACCCCGCACAATTGATCATGCATGAGAAGACGAAGAACAAGTGGAGAGTGATCGATGAAGCAGAAAAATTCGGCATCGCCGATACGCTGCGCGAGAATGCCAAACTGGAAATCGATCGCTTCGTGAATGACGGCGAAACACTTGCCGTTGATTCGATGAAATTTACATTCCTCCACACACCCGGGCACACGGACAATCACATTGCAATTTTGATTGACGATAATATCTTTACCGGTGATCTGTTGCTGATCGGTCAGGCGGGACGGAGCGACCTTCCGGGAGGAAATGCAGAAGAACAATATGAAAGTCTGACAAAAAAAATTCTGACGCTGCCGGATGCCACAAAGATCTGGCCCGGGCATGATTACGAGGAGAACACGTTTGCGTACCTGCGTGATGAAAAGAAAACCAATCCGTTCTTGCAGCAGCCATCGAAGGAAGCTTATAGAAAATTCGTCGCTGATTTCTTCCCTCCCCTCGCCGAATCGATCGCCGGCGGCAAGATGACGATCCAGTGCGGCGTGCAGAGGGTTGCAACAAACAGCGAACCGTTCCGTTCACTTTCGCCGGACGATTTGGAATCGTTGATCAAAGCACAGCCGAATATTTTCCTGCTCGATGTCCGCGAGCCGTTCGAACTGACGGCGTTCGGAAAGATTCCCGGCGTTGTGAATATCTCCACACGCCAGTTGACTTCCCGCCTGAATGAATTGCCGCAGGATAAATCCACGCATATCGTCTGCATCTGCCAGAGCGGATCGCGTTCATACGAAGTTGCGCATTTTCTTGCTACGCGCGCGGGATATTCCCACGTCTACAATCTGGAAGACGGAACGTCGGGTTGGGCGTATGATGGCAAACCGTTGGAGCGCGGAACAATGAAAACTGCATAGTGATAATTCGGAGTGACCATGACCTCAACTCAAAAGTTTACCGTTCTCTCTGTTACCGCATTCGGCTTGTTCATTCCAAACGGAATGTTCTTCTACTATCTCTTCGTACAATTCCAATCACCGATGGACGTGATGAACGATCTCCTCGCACTAGCATTCATCATCGATGCGTTCATGGCAACGGGACTGCTGGCGTGGTACTTTGCCAGGAATCCGCTCGGAAAGCATTCATGGAAATTGTTTGTGGCACTGAGTCTGCTGGGAGGGTTGGGATTCAGCATTCCATTCTTTTATTACCTCAATAAACGTTGAAACACCGAGAAATCGTTCTTCCATCTTACCTGCCGATTTCGTAGTTTTATACCATGAACCACGAGGCGCATTTCAAAAAATTCCGCGACAACATCGTCGGCATCAATCATTCGTTCGAATCGGCGTACGGTAAGCAAACGATCGTCTATGCGGATTGGACGGCAAGCGGGCGTCTTTATGAACCGATAGAAAAGAAGATGCTGGAGGCGTTCGGACCGTTCGTCGGAAACACACATTCGGAATCGACGGTGACAGGCGGACTGATGACGCATGCGTATCATCACGCCCATGAGATCATCAAGAAGCATGTTCACGCAAGTGCGGATGATGTGCTGCTCTTCGTCGGCACAGGGATGACGACGGCGATCAACAAATTCCAGCGTATCCTCGGTGTAAAAGTGCCGGAACGGTACAAAGATTCGTTTGCGATCCCTGAAAATGAACGTCCGGTCGTTTTCGTTACACATATGGAACATCACTCGAATCAAACTACATGGTACGAAACAGTTGCCGACGTGTATGTCATCAAAGCGGACGGCAATGGATTGGTGGATGTTGACGACCTGCGCCGAGGGTTGAAGCAGTTCGAGCAACGCACATTCAAGATCGGTTCATTCAGCGCATGCTCGAACGTGACCGGAATTTTCTCGCCGTACCATGAACTTGCTAAGATCATGCACGAACATGGCGGCATTGCGGTGGTCGATTTCGCTGCGAGCGCGCCGTACGTGAAGATCGACATGCACCCTGCCGATCCGAAGGAAAAACTGGATGCAATCATCTTTTCACCGCACAAATTCCTCGGTGGACCCGGAACACCGGGAGTGCTGATCTTCTACAAGTATCTCTACAATCTCGAATCTCCCGATCAACCGGGGGGCGGCACCGTACTCTGGACAAATCCGTGGGGACAGCATAAATTCTCTCCCGACATCGAAGTGCGTGAAGATGGCGGCACACCGGGATTTCTGCAGGCGATCAAAGCGTCGCTCGTCGTACAATTGAAAGATGAAATGGGAACCGAACACATCGCCGCGCGCGAACACGAACTGCGAACGATGATGTTTGAGAAAATGCGATCGATCCCGAATCTTGTGCTGCTGGCAGACAATATTGAAGAGCGTCTCTGCATGTTCTCGTTCTACTTCCCTCACATCCATTACAATCTTGTCGTAAAATTACTGAACGACCGGTTCGGCATCCAATCGCGCGGCGGATGTTCGTGTGCAGGAACGTACGGGCATTATCTGCTCCATGTCGACAAGCAGCATTCCAAATCCATCACCGACAAGATCGACGAGGGTGATCTTTCCGAGAAACCGGGCTGGGTGCGGCTCTCGCTTCATCCGACCACGACGAATGACGAAGTGAAATGTATCATCGATGCACTGACGCAAATTGAAAAAAATATCTCATCATGGCAGCATGATTACTCCTACGATATGCACTCCAACGAATATCATCACAAGAACGAAAACGGCACTCTACTGAAGATGACGGAGAAATGGTTCGAAGTGACATAGGGTTTGCACATGCGGCTCATTTTTTTAACGAAAGAAAAAATTGAAATCCATCAACTTTGCAGCGGTCTTCTTTGTTATCGGTTCCATTCCACTGCAGAACGCCATCTCTCAAAACGACTCAACAGAGATCCGTCCGACCAGAGTAACGCTTCGTGACGGTTCCGAACTCATCGGCACAATTATCGATCAGGATTCCGCATCAGTACAGTTTAGAACGTCCGGCGGCATTTCGATGACGATTCCTCATACGGAGATTCAATCAAAGGCACGGCTTTCAGGAACCGTAACCGGAGGAACGTACGTGCGATGGGATCCGAATAATACAAGGCTCTTTTTTGCACCGACTGCACGGCCGTTGCTTTCGGGTCAGGGATATTTCTCCGCGTACCAGATCTTCTTTCCGTTCGTTGCATTTGGTATCGGAAATTATGCTATCCTTGCCGGCGGCATGTCGCTCTTTCCGGGAGCGAGCAGCCAACTCGTCTACTTTGCACCGAAGATCATTCCCATCCAAACGGAAAAATTAGATGTAGCGGCAGGCATGCTGTACATTTCAGCGACATCCGGAAATGCAGACGGTGCAGGTATTTATTACGGTGTTGTTTCCTACGGCAATCAATCGGCATCGTTGACGGGAGGATTGGGATGGGGATTGTCAGGAGACGAAACTGCGGATAAACCGATTCTGCTGCTCGGCGCCGAGTACCGGTTATCCAACAGCACAAAATTCATTACCGAGAATTGGATCATTCCCGATTCCGACGCCGACATCATTTCATTCGGGCTCCGATTCTTCGGCGACAATGTCGCCGCCGATCTTGGACTCATCCGGATCACGAGTCTGGAAACTGACGGATTTCCGTTCATCCCGTGGCTGGGATTTGCATACAATTTTGGAACAACGAGATAACAGACAATCTCGGAAAATTATTTTGACCGAATAATCAAGACACAATTATCCGATTACCCTCCTGCGTCATTGCGTTTCACTGCATTTCTTGATACCATTCTTGCGGTATATAAGTTCTGTTTGTAAACATACATGTTTTTTCCGGTACTTCTAATTGGACTGTTTCAGACAATTGAAAATTCTTCCACCGATGAAACGTACTCTTGGGGTTTGTCATGGAAGTCCTGTCATCACAACATCGGCGGCACGGTAAAAAATTCAAAGCCGCCATTCCCCACGCTTCCATTGATCGATATCGATGGACCGCAGTAATTCCAAAAAAAATTCCTTTCGTTATTCTCTATTGTCACCCGTCGCCATTTTTACCGGGCGTCATTTGTCCATGATGTGTTGAATCCTGCATCCTTTGCTGCAAGAATGCGATATGACATCTATTAAAAAAAGAAAAAATACTCTCTCTGCTGCTACTGCGGGAAATCCCGCTGAACAGATATCGTTGAAAAATAATTTCTTCAATATCTCTCTAGCCGCCAACAGTATCGCCGATCCGAACGGGTGCATCGTTCATGCGAATCCTGCATTCCTCAAGATGTGGAGTTACCATGCATTGGATGATGTTATGGGAAAACGCATAGGTGATTTTTTTGAAAACAAGGATGATGCCGCAGCCATACTTGCCGTGTTGAATGAGGGAGAAACATGGGAGGGAACTTTTACTGCACGAAAAGAGAATGGGTCGACATTTATTGCCCGGGGACTTGCAACAACAATAAGAGATGAAAGCGGTACAATCCTCGGCTATCAATCGACCGTGCTGGATATTACGCGAAGAACGAGGGCGGAATCTCAACTCAATGAGGCACAGCGAATCGCTCATATCGGCAGCTGGGAGCTGGATCTTACTAATGATATACTCACGTGGTCCGATGAAATTTACAGGATCTTTGAAATCGACCCGTCGAAATTTGGTGCATCGTATAAAGCATTTCTTGAAACAATCCATCCCGACGACAGAACCGCTGTTGACACCGCGTATCAAAACTCGCTCAAACAACGGACACCGTATTCAATCGTTCATCGACTTCTATTTCCTGACGGTCGTATGAAACATGTACGCGAACGATGCGAAACATTTTATTCTGTTGACGGACATCCCGTCCGATCCGTCGGGACGGTTCAGGATATTACTGAACTGAGGTATGCCGAAGATATGCTGCTCAGGAACAATCGTGCATTACGAACAATCAGCCTGTGTAATCAAATACTTGTGCGTGCAACGACGGAAACAGAACTGATACGTGAAATTTGCAGATCTATCATTACCGAAGGTAACTATCGATTTGCATCAATTGGTCTGGCTGAAAATCTGGAGGGAAAGAAAACGATTCGTCTTGCAGCAAATCCGGGTGATGCGAATGATTTGTCGGAATTCAAATATGATACATGGACCGAAAATATCTTAATAGAAAAAGCAATCAATACAGGGCAACCCGTCGTATACCGCCATATATTTACCGATCCAAATCTTGCGATGTTGAAAGACGAGGCATTCACACATGGATACGCTTCTTCAATCACACTTCCGTTGCAAAACAAAGATACCATAGTGGGAATTTTATCGATCTATGCTATAGAACCCGATGCTTTCAATCAGGATGAAGAGAAGTTGTTGACCGAACTGGCGGATGATCTTGCGTACGGTATTCTCTCTCTGCGTCTTCGGCATGAACATCAACGGACCGAGATGAGCATCGCAACGTTTTCACAACTCGGACAACACCTCAATTCTGCAACCACTCCGAAGGAAGCCGCGCGGATCATCGCCAAAGCGGCGGATACTCTCTTCGGCTGGGATGCATACACCCTAGATTTGTATACATGCGACAAAGACTGCATTCTCTCCATACTCAATATCGACGCCATCGACGGAAAACGTACTGAGATCGTCACTCACGGAGAGTGTACAACGCCATCGCGCCGGATTCGCCGGATCATTGAAAATGGACCCGAGATCCAGTTGCGTCCGGCAAATGCCGTGTTCGACAACGACTCCATACCATTCGGCGATACGAAGCGCCCATCCATCTCATTAATGTTCGCGCCGATAAAAATCGGCAAGACAGCGATCGGTGTGATTTCGGTCCAAAGTTATTCCGTTAATGCGTACCGGAAATCAGACCTGGATCTTTTGCAATCGCTGGCAGACTATTGCAGTGGCGCATTGCAGCGGATCCGGATCTCCGAGGAAATAATCAAAAGCGAGGAACGGTACCGCAGACTCTACGAGAACAATCCAATGATGGTGTTTACGATCGATGCGGATAAAACTGTTCTCTCTGTCAATGAGAGCGGGGCATCTCAACTGGGGTACACAGTATCGGAACTTGTCGGAAAATCCGTTCTCAACGTTTTTCATGAAGATGATAAGCAACAAGCGTTGCAGATAGTCAAAGATATTTTAAAGGAGCCGACAAAAACTTTCAACTGGGTGCTGCGCAAGCGGCATAAAAACGGCGCGATCATGTGGGTTTCAGAAGTGGGAAGCATTTTATCCGACGTGAACGGAAAAACTACGATCCTTATTGATTGCGAAGATATTACTGCACGAAAACAGATGGAAGAGCAAAATCGCGCAATCATTAATGCTGTCCCCGATCTCTTATTCCGTATCGATAAAAACGGGATCATCATTGACTACAGAACCCCGAACGAATCTCTCCTGTACGCACCGCCGGAAGTCTTTCTTGGAAAGAGCATCCATGACGTGTTGCCCTCTGACGTTGCTCAATCGGCTTCAAAAGCAATCGAAGCGGCGCTGCGGAAGAATGCTTTGGAGATGTACGAGTACACAATGTCTGTTGGCGGTATTTTGAAATTCTATGAAGCACGGGTAGTTCCGCTCTCCAACAACGAAGCACTTTCCGTCATTCGTGATATCACAGAACGCAAGAAGGCGGAGCAAGCCGTCAACAGTTCAAAAGAATTATTGGAACGCATGTTCTCCAGCATCCATGTTCTTGTGGCATATATGGACAGGAATTATAATTTTATCAGAGTCAATAATGCTTATGCGGCAGCGGACGGCCATGAACCGGAATTCTACACGGGAAAAAACCATTTTGATCTCTTCCCAAATAAAGAGAACGAAAATATTTTCCGTCATGTCGTGGAGACGGGAGAACCATATCTTGTCATGGCAAAGCCTTTCGAGTACGCGGAACATCCGGAACGGGGGGTGAGCTATTGGGACTGGCGTGTTGAACCGGTACGGGACAAGTCGGGGGCTGTCGAGGGGGTCATTTTAAGCTTGCTCGATGTTACAGAACAGAAGAAAGCAGAAGAGCGCTTGCGTGCAAGTTCACAATATGCCCGGAGTCTTATCGAAGCGAGTCTCGATCCGTTGGTGACGATCAGTCTCGACGGTAAAATCGCCGATGTCAACCGTGCGACCGAATTGGCAACCGGCGTTTCACGCAAGGAATTGATCGGTTCCGATTTTTCCGATTACTTCACCGAACCGGACAAAGCAAGAAAAGGTTATCAGCTGGTACTCCAACAAGGTTCACTCAAAGATTATCCCCTGACGATTCGCCACACATCCGGAATAACGACCGATGTTTTATACAACGCCTCGGTATATAAAGATATTCATGGAGAGATCGCCGGGATATTTGCCGCCGCACGTGATATCACCGAACGAAAACAGGCAGAGCAGGAACGCCAGGCACACCTGAAATTCTTTGAAAGTATGGATTATGTGAACCGGGCAATTCAACGCACGAATGATTTTGAGGAGATGATGGGTTCCACACTGGATGCGGTCTTATCCATTTTTCTCTGCGACCGTGCAAGCCTCATTTATCCTTGTGACCCGGAGGCTCCCGGCTGGAGTGTACCAATGGAACGCACGCGTCCCGAATACCCCGGAGTTATGGCGCTTAAAACCGAAATACCGGCAGATGCGGAAAGCCATGATGTCTTTTCAGCCCTCTTGAATGCCGACGGTCCTGTTTCGTTCGGGCCCGGAGCTTCGCTTCCCCTCCCGCCAAACCTTCATCGGTTCCGGATACAATCCCAATTGGCAATGGCGCTGTATCCGAAAACGGGAAGCCCGTGGATGTTTGTCCTGCATCAGTGCTCATTTCCGCGGGTGTGGACGCAGGAAGAACAGCGGCTGTTCCAGGACATCGGCAGGCGGTTAGCCGATGCACTCTCCAGTCAATTGTCATTCCGCAATGTACAAGAGAGTGAAGAACGATACCGACGACTGTTTGACGAAAATCTTGCCGGTACATTTGTTTCAACGCCGAATGGGATGCTGGTGGATTGCAATAAAGCATACATGCAAATTTTCCGCATCGAATCTCTTGAAGAAGCTAAACGCACAAATGTCACAACATTCTATTTGGATAGAACAAAACGTCAGCAAATGCTTCATACGTTAAGGGTGGAAAAGAAAATCCAGTATTTTGAGTTCGATGCCCTCCGGAAAGATGGAACACCTGCACACATTGTTGAAAACGTCATTGGAAAATTCGATGCCGGCGGCGACCTCGTCGAAATACAGGGGTTTATCTTTGACGATACAAAACGACGGGAGTTGGAACGGGAACTGATGCAGGCACAAAAGCTGGAAAGTCTTGGAACTATCGCTGGCGGCGTTGCGCACGATTTCAACAACATCCTCGGCATTATCATGGCACATTCAACCATGCTTGACCGATGGAGAAACGATCCCGACCGATTCAATCAGGGGGTTGCCGCTGTTGTCAAGGCAACAAATCGGGGTGCCGCCCTGGTGAAACAACTTCTCACCATCGCTAGAAAAACCGAGATCAATTTTCAGCCGGTACAGATAAACGATGTGATCAATGAAGTCTCGAAACTTCTGCAAGAAACATTTCCGAAGCTGATAACGATTTCGATCTCTCTTCAACACGATCTTCCTTTTGTTTTCGCCGATAGCACTCAGTTACATCAGGTCGTGCTCAATTTGTGCGTTAACGCCCGCGATGCAATGCCGAACGGCGGAACATTGACGATCACAACAACACTTGTAGTGAGATCGCTGCTGAATGATATCTCCCCGCAATCAAAATCTTCGGACTATATCTGCATCGAAGTAACGGATACCGGATGCGGAATGGACGAGAAGACACAGCGCAGGATCTTTGAACCATTTTTTACTACAAAAGGACCGGGAAAGGGAACCGGTTTGGGATTATCACTCGTGTTCAGCATTGTCGAAAATCACCACGGCTTTGTCGATGTTCGCAGCACAGTCGGTGTCGGCACCACGTTTAAAATCTACCTTCCAATACCGGAACAAATGAGAGACACTGGGATTGAAGATAAAAGACCGGAAGCCGCGATCCGCGGTGGGACAGAAACCATTCTGGTGATCGAGGATGAAGAAATGCTCAGATCGCTTTTGGAAATATTCCTGACAAATAAAGGATACACCGTGCTTACTGCGGACGACGGCACCCAGTGGAGACGCCGTCTTCAAAAAAATTAAAGAAATCAATCCGCGTGTGAAAATGATTCTCGCCAGCGGATACATTGACCCTGATAAAAAATCTCAATTGTATCAATCCGGGGTCAGACATTTTATCCAAAAACCATATTCTGATCGAGACGTTTTGCAAAAGGTCCGTATTGTATTGGACTCCGAACGTTAAAACGACAACCGCTTCATCTTTATCACCCATTACAGTGGTATATGGTCCTGTTGAGTATCTCATAGTATCGTGTGTATTATTCCTTCATCGCTTGCACAATCAAATCAAAAACTCTACTTTGTTCAGAAGTATGGCAACTGAACTTAAAACAAAAGAATCTTCGGCAAGCGTCAAAGGACAATCGAAACGATAAAACCTGTATGAAATCCATTCCGAAACCTCAACCCAACGAATACGATCCGTACGCGATTATGTACATCAAACTCCTTCCCGATGACGGCTTGGTGTTGCAGCATCTGGCGGAGAACGCGGAGATGATGAAAAAATTCTTTCTTTCGTTGCCGAAGGAGAAATGGGAATACCGGTACGCTCCCGGTAAAGGGACGATCAAAGAGATCCTGCTGCATATCATCGACGACGAACGCATCTATGCGTACCGCGCACTGCGGTTCGCGAGGAACGATGCGACTGAACTGCCGGGGTTCGATCAGGATCCGTATGCTGTGCATTCGAAAGCGAACGAGCGAAACATCGAAAGTCTGATTGAAGAATATTCCGCTGTCAGAAACTCCACGCTCGCATTGTTCAATAATCTTCCCGACGATGCCTGGATACGCGGCGGAAAAGCGAATGATCATTTTGTCACGGTACGCGCATTGATCTACCACCTTGCCGGCCACGAGCTGCATCATCTGAATATCATCAAAGAAAGATATTTACCGTAAGAATGGGAATCCTCTATGAGTAATGCGGTCGACAACGGTCCCGTGATCATTACCGGCGGCAGCGGATTCCTCGGGCATGAAACGGCGACACTCCTTGCAAAACACTCCGTTCCGTATACGAGCACAAGCAGAACAAATCCGTTCCATGACCGGCAGTGGAGGTATCTCGACCTGGAGAACGGTGCACACTTCGACGATGCATTGCGGGGGAACCGTACCGTTCTTCATCTTGCTTCCGGAACCCGACTGCGCAACCGCAATACCGACGTTGAAGGAACGAAAAAACTCCTTTCGTCCGCACACCGGGTCGGTATTCGGCATTTTATCTATATTTCTATCGTCGGTATCGACAATGTTCCGATGAAGTACTATCAATACAAACTGGAAGCAGAACGGTGTATCGCTTCATCGGGAATTCCGTACACGATCCTTCGTGCAACGCAATTTCACGGCTTTGTGGATTTTATGCTCGGGCGATGGTTGAAATATCCTTTCTCATTTTTACCGTCAATACAGGTGCAGCCGATCGATATCGCAGTCGTTGCACGGCGCTTGTTCTCGCTAACGATGGACAAGCCTCACAATGCCACGCTTAACCTCGGCGGAAAAGAAATTTTTTCTTCACGAGCGTTGGCAGCGATATGGCTCCGGGGACGAAGCCAACATCGGATGATTGTTGATCTTCCTCTTGTTGGAAAGCTCGGCACATCGCTGCGGACCGGTGCATTGACGTGTCCGGAACGAACAAGCGAGGGGTTGACGTGGGGTGAATGGGTCGATCGTCAATACGGTACCAAACAGTGATTTGAAAGGTTCTCATGTTTTCATATTCTATCCATCGCATTAAAAAGACCATTCGCAACGCTCCGAACCTTTTGTCGGGATACAGTATTTATGTTGACTCGGATAAATTGAGATTGATCGACCGGGTATTTCAACATATTCTTCCGTCGGCACATTCGTTCGGCGATCTTGGCGGCGTCTGGAAAGTGAATGCGGCATATTCGCTGTACACCTTACGCAAGCACAAACTTCAACACGGTTTTCTGGTTGATACGAATTTTCCTGATGGATTGCGGGAAAGACTCTCAAAGATTCCGACGCTAACAGTACTGCAACAGGATTTTGCGCGACAGGAGACGATTGATATGATCGGTTCGGTGGATGCGGTCTTTTTCTTCGACGTCCTTTTGCATCAGGCAAACCCGTCGTGGAAAGAGATCCTTGCCAACTATGCAAAGAATGTTTCGTGCTTTGTCATTTTCAATCAACAGTTTATCAAAGGAAACAACACTATCCGTTTGACCGATCTTCCTATTGAAGAATATATCTCCCTGGCACCGCGCGGAAGAGACGAGACGTACAGGCATGTGTACAAGCACGCAGATGAGATCCATCCGGAATATAAAAAACCATGGAGGGATATTCACAACATTTTTCAATGGGGGATCACGGATTCTGATCTGAGGGCGACAATGAGCAGACTGGGATTTCGCGAAGCGTATTTCAAGAATTACGGCAGGTTTTCCAATCTTCCCGCGTTTGAAAACCATGCATTTGTTTTTACAAAATCGAATTTATGAGGAATACACATGGCGTATGATCTCAACCTTGCCGACCGCATTCGGAAAATGCTTCTTGATAAGAGTGTAAAGTTTAAAGAGAAAGAAATGTTCGGCGGTGTTGCATTTATGGTGAATAACAAGATATGTGTCGGCATTATCAAGAATGACCTGATGGCGCGGATCGATCCGGAGGTAGCAACTGCGGCATTGAAGAAAAAAGGAGCGCGTCCGATGGATTTCGCCGGTCGTCCGATGAAGGGATACATCTATGTCAATCCCGCAGGCGTTGATGCGGCAAAAGATTTGAAGTATTGGATCGATCTCTGTCTTGAGTTTAATCCGAAAGCGAAATCAAGTAAGAAAAAATAAATAGTACGGGTACATTCTTCTGCTGTTTCTTTTCAAGCCATGATTCATCGTCTTCCATCGTATCACATATTCGGCAAACGGACTCTTGCAAAACGGTTCACCATCCTGATTGCGGAAATAAACATTGCCCGCACAAGAAATGATGCTGATGCAATCCACGATATGCGTGTTGCAACCCGACGATTTCACGCTGCCGCACTGATATTTTCCGATTGCCTTCCAACGGCATCGCTTCGCAAATGCGAACGGCAAGTGCGAAAACTCAGGAAATCTGTCGGTACCGTGCGGGATTGCGATGTGCAGCGGCAGTTTGTTGAACGGCTGTTAAATAGGTCACTCCCGCGACGATACCGTTCCGGCTTGGAACGATTGGCGTTGAGATTGAAACAGAAACGGGAAAGGCAAACATCTGAGATCGAAATAGCGATCAATAATTTTGAAAAGCATGGAATTGTCGGAGTCATGCAGCACACACTTTCTGCTCCGCTGCCGAGACGTCGTTTGCCGTTGACGTTGCGGCAGCGTGCGGCGCGAGAGATCGTCGTTCATCTGTCATCCGTTCTCGTGTTCGAACAATACACCCATCAGCCGTCCGCTGTCGTGCAGTTACATCAAATGCGGATCGCGGCGAAACGATTGCGGTATGTGATGGAGATTTTCAATCCGGTGTACAGCGGCAAGCTGAAACCGTTCATTAACACTGTTCGTTCTATCCAGGACTCACTGGGTAACATGCATGACTGTGTCGTGTGGCTGCAGACGATCCCGGGTTTTCTTGAAAAAGAACGCAGGCGGACGGAAAAATTCTTCGGAGAAACGGCGGCGTTTGCACGGATTGAAAAAGGAATTTTGTATCTTGCAGATATCGCACGGAGAGAAGAGATGCGGCACTACAGGAAGTTTACGCGCATCTGGAAACAGACCGAGCGCAATCAAACATGGAAGACATTAACAGACTTCATCACGACTTCCCGCTAACACTATGAAACCGACAGTCGGATTTATCGGACTTGGATTGATGGGAGCGCCGATGGCAATGCGCCTCGTCGATGCCGGATACCCTCTTCATGTATTCAACCGGACAAAAGAAAAATGTGCGCCGTTAGTACACAAAGGAGCGTATGCAGCATCGGCTCCGGCAGAAGTTGCAGAGAAAAGTGATATTGTAATCACGATGGTAACGAATGACGATGCATTGAGATCGGTATCGTCGCAAATTCAATCGATAGCACGGAGCGGTTCGATTCATATCGACTGCAGCACCGTCTCTCCCGTTTTGACCACGGCACTCGAGAAGGAGTACTCGCAGACGGGGCGGTTCTTCCTCCACTCTCCGGTCCTCGGCAGCATTCCGCAGGCAACGGATGGCACGCTGATGTTGTTTGTCGGAGGGAGCGACGATGCGTATGCAACAGCTGATCCCGTTCTTACGATGCTCGGTCAGAAAATCTGGCGCTTTCCGAAAGTGGAACATGCATCCATCATGAAATTGATCATGAATTCATTCATTACCGGAATGATCGGGACATTATCGCAGGCATTGGCGTTTGCACAAAATGCCGGTGTCGGCGGGGAAACAGTGCTTGATGTCTTGAATTCTTCAGCACTCAATTCCGCAATGTATCAGACAAAAGGAAAATCCATCCTCGAGAAGAATTTTTCACCCCGTTTCTTCCTGGAAAATCTTCTGAAGGATACCAATCTTTTTCGTGAGGCAGCGCGTTCATATTCGGTCGATACGCCGGTTACCGAATCGATGAAATCGGTTCTGGAGAAGGCGGTTTCGCAGGGACTTGGAAAAGAAGATTATTCTGCAATCATTAAAATTCTTCAATGAATGTAGATCTTTATTGAACCGTCACCTATAGTATGCCAGCCAAATTATCTGTATCTTATGAAAATTTTTTTGGGCATTGAGACTGAAATATGGACTATACAGCAACAATAGAATTCAAAGAAACATACCTGCATGTACAGGTCACGGGCAAAAACACGTTGGAGAATGTGCTGGGATATTTTAACGAGATATATGCGGCGTGCTTACGGCACCAGTGCGGCAATGTGCTCATCGAAGAAACGCTCGCCGGACCGAATCTGGATACGTTTGAAATTTTCGAAGTCATTACAAAAAATTTCAACAAAGCCAAAACCATCGGCGCCCGCTTGGCGTATGTTGATCTTAATACCGCCCACAATAAACGCGGATTGAAGTTTGCAGAAAATCTTGCACACATTCGGGGGGTCAATGTGGAATTATTTTACGATACGCAGACGGCATTGCGGTGGCTGTTGAACAATAAAAAAAAATAGTGCGCGGGGGCGTGGATAACGCGGGAGATTCCCGGAATCGGATTCTACAAACTGCTCGCGAAAAAAAGAAAAGACGGAACCTGCGAATGGGTGCATTTTGTACAGCGGCTCAACGGCGAAAAAGATACATTCTCCCGCGGCGAAGTTGTACATGAACAGGAACTTGAGACAATTCTTGAAGCGATCAACAGCACCCTGGCGCGTGTCTTCGGTCAATCATGTATGTTGAAACCGGGCAATCCGGAGGCATACTCGCTCACCGGACAGCCACTGGGAAACAGTACGATCCATTAACACTGTGTAACAAATGAACATCTGCGCGACACTGTACGTAACAGACCGGAAGCAGTGGAGGTCGTGGTTGTCAAAACACCACAAAACTTCTCCGGAAATCTGGTTGATCTACTATCGAAAAGAAAGCGGCAAGCCCCGGATTTCATACAATGATGCCGTAGAAGAGGCACTCTGTTACGGATGGATCGACAGCATTGCAAAGCCGCGCGACAAACAAAGTTGGTATCAACGGTTCAGCCCGCGAAAACCGAAGAGCGTTCTTTCCGAATTGAACAAAGAAAGGATCCGGCGGCTCATTAGAGCGAAAAAGATGACGCGCTACGGGCTCGACAGCATAAAACAACATCTCACAAAGAGAACATCCGCACCGAAAAAATTCATCCTTCCGAAAGATATACTCGCTGTGTTGAAATCTGATCCTATTGTGTGGAAAAATTTTCAGAAATTTCCCGCAGCGTATAAAATGATCCGTGTCGGCTGGATCGACGGGGCGCGAAAACGCCCTCAGGAATTCAAGAAACGATTACGATATTTTATCAAGATGACTGCTGCAAATAACCGTTTCGGGACAATTCGATAATACCTTTTATCTCTTCTCTACAATTTCTTTCATCATTTTCATCACTGAATCCCAATTCTCTCCGGAATGTTTACGCGCATTTTCATCCACGAACCCTTCTTGTTCGAGTGAAAGTTCCGTGCTCGTTCCATTCCATGACAATGTAAATGTAAGAACGGAATAGTTCTCCGGTGTGTCGGGAAGCGGTGAGAACGAACTCCAATAGTTGTACCGGAAGAGTTTATTCTTTTCAAATTTCAGGATCGTTCCTTTATCAGTGTATTGTTTCCCTTCCCATTCGCCCATGAACAGGATCCTGCTCCCTTCTTTCCAATCGGAGATCGCATTCGTCCCGAAGAGATATATTTTGATCTTCTCCGGGTTTGTCAGCGCATCCCAGACCGCATCTGCAGGGGCATTGAACAGAAATACTTTTTTTAGGACCAGATCTTTGAGCATACATCCTCCCATTTTTTTTATCTAACTCATGTTACGCAGAGAGTTGAAAGTGGTTCGACGCGGCGCAGAAATAGCAGTCATCCTGAGCAAATCCTTTGCTTTTTAAGGATGCGTCGAAGGATGACTTCAATAACTTTACCTGCGCCTTGCCTGCCCGTCCGGCAGGCGGGCTCACCATGACATTTTTTATTGTTTGGCGTAACATGAATATCTAATATAGAAAAGCAGATCGACTGTTTATTGTAAAAATGCGACGCGCAACGTCACGCGTTCTTTTCACTCTTTTTCATCTGATCGTGCAGAACAAGATAGACGGAAATAACTATCAGAACTGTCGCGATCAGCAGCTCCGTCGTCAGCGGTTCGGCGGCTATGACCCATCCCAGAAACACGGCAATGATCGGATTGACGTACGTATGAGTGGAGATGCGGGTTGCCGATGTCCGGCTCAACAGCCACAAGTATGCGCTGAATGTAATAACAGAACCGAACACGATCAGGTACCCAAGACCGAGCAGCGAGCGGAGTGAGATTGCGCTGAAATCCAATGCGCTTGCTTCCCCAAACATGATCCCTGCAACCAAGAGCAGCACGCCGCCGATGATCAATTCCATT
>JACPGG010000015.1:0-18850 GCA_016182545.1 Ignavibacteriales bacterium | reverse complement strand
CAGCACGCCGCCGATGATCAATTCCATTCCCGCCGATACGATCGGTGATTTGGGAAGTTTTGCAACGCGCGAATAGACCGCTCCCGCCGCCCACGACGATGCACCGAAGACAATGGCAACCGAAGCAAGGATATCGGTTTCTGACGTGTCAATTCCTTTCGTCGACGCGATCAAATATACCATCGCTACAAATCCCAGCAACAGACCGAACATTCCTCTCATCCTTATTTTTGCGTCACGGATGAAGAACCGTTCGATCAAAAAGATCGTCAGCGGTTCCGACGCGACAAGCACGGCAGCGAGTCCTGACGGAACGCGCTGCTGCGCCCATGCCAGCAAGCCGTGACCGACAAGAAAAAAACAAATCCCGATAATGAACAATGCGGGAAGATGTTCCCGCCGTATTTCAACGTTCCCGCGGGAGCGGCTCCAGGCATACAGGATCATTCCGGCGATCACGGAACGGGCTCCCATCATCAAAAACGGAGGGATCGTCTCGACTGCGTACCGTATCGCAAGATAGGTCGATCCCCAGATGACATAAATGGCGACGAACGCAAGAAACGTTTTCAACGGAGAAGTTGCGTTATGAGTCATACAATTCGGTTTTAAGATGAGAATATTAAAAGCACATGTAAGAATATAAAATATTTTTTTTATTTTACATCATGATCACATCGAACGCCGGAAAACCGAGAGGAATTCTTCATCCGCAGAAAGGTGAACAGTTTTTTCACCTGCAGCGGTATTCCCCTTCGGACGATCTGCGATTCTTCGTCGAGCATTACTGGAGCGTACAATGGAACGTTCCGGCGCCGCAAACACAGGAAATTCTTCCGCATCCGTCGGTTCACCTTGTGATTGAACAGGGAAATTCCGGCATCCTTGGCGTTGTTACGGGAAAGTTCACCCGTGTGTTGCAAGGAAGCGGCTGGGTATTCGGTATTAAATTTAATCCCGGGGCGTTTTATCCATTCGCGAAATTCCCAATATCAGAGATGACAGACAGAAGACTGCATCTTTCCGATATCTTTCACTCCGACGGGACGGCGTACGAAGAGGAAATGCTGTCATTAAATGATGAAGGGAAAAAGGTCGAATGCGCAGAAAGATTTCTCCGCGCCCATCTTCCCCTGAAGGATGAAACAATGGAACTCATTCAACAAATTGTGGGGCGAATAATGACAGACAAAGGAATTTTAAACGTTGGACAGATCGCCTCGGCATTTTCTCTCACCGCACGAACGTTGCAGCGGCTCTTCAATCAATATGTCGGCGTCGGTCCGAAATGGATCATCAAACGGTACCGCATGCACGAAGCTGTCGAGCAGATGAACGAGGGAGGGGTTGTCAATTGGGTGCAACTGGCGTTGGATCTCGGTTATTACGATCAAGCCCATTTTATCAAAGACTTTAGAACACTTATCGGAAAATCTCCCGGCGAGTATGTAAAATCTGCCGCTGAATTTCGGCGCTGATGTTCCCTCTATCCCGCTTTGCGGATGATCCGTTTTCTGTGCTTCGTACCCCAATCATATAAGTCGTCGATCAGTTTTTCCAGCGTCGTTCCGTACTCGGTCAATTCGTATTCCACCGTCACGGGGATCGTGTTATGAACGGTGCGCAGAACAAGTTCATTCATCTCCAGCTCCCTCAGCTCTTTCGAGAGCATCTTTGCCGTGATGCCGTCGACCTCACGCTGTAATTCCTTGAACCGCTTCTTCCCGAATATCAGCGCTCCGATGATCTGTATCTTCCATTTGCCGCGGAGCATATCCAGCGCATCGTTGATCGCCATCAGTTGCTTTGAGCATTCGCTCATTTTCTTCGGCGGTTCGGATTTGTTCAATTTCATACTGCAATCCTTTCGAGAGCCGGTTTCCCGAAGTAAACCGGTATACTTTAGGTAAGTGGTATATTTTCTATACCGAATATACGTATCTTTCATGTGTCAAACAAAAGGAGATTTTATGGAACAGAAACAAAACACAAAATTACATATCCTGTTATGGGTTCTTCAGATCCTCCTTGCATTGCTGTATGCAAATGCAGGATTTCTAAAAGCATTTAAACCAATAGCGGAAATAGCACCAATGATCACATGGGCTTCTTCATTGCCCGAATGGCTCGTGCGTTTCATCGGTATCAGCGAACTTCTTGGTGCGATCGGACTCATTCTTCCCGCAGCATTAAAAATCCGACCGCAGTTGAGTATGCTTGCCGCTGCGGGAATTGCAACGATCATGCTGCTGGCAAATCTGTTCCACATCGTACGTGGTGAATTTTTCGTCCTGCCGATGACAGGAATTCTTTTCGCTCTGGCAGTGTTCATTGCATACGGACGGTGGAAACCGGCGCCATTCATATCAAAGGAAAAATAATGAAAGTAGAAATCTGGTCCGATGTGATGTGCCCGTTCTGCTACATCGGCAAACGGAAATTCGAGAATGCGCTGGAGAAATTTCCGAACAGGAATGAAGTTGAAATCGAATGGAAAAGTTTTCAACTCGATCCCGAAGCGCGTACTCAACCCGGAAAAAGCGTCAATCAATATCTGGCAGAACGAAAAGGATGGACGGTCGAATACGCTCGCCACATGAACGACCGCGTTACAGCTATGGCGGGTGAGGTGGGATTGAATTATGATTTTGACAGGGCAATTGTCGCCAATTCGTTCGACGCACACCGGTTGTCCCACCTTGCAAAGAGACATGGTGTACAGGATACGATTGAGGAGCGACTCTTCAAAGCGTACTTTACCGAAGGAAAGAATACCGCAGATCATACAACGTTGATATCCATTGCTGCGGAAGCAGGATTGAACGCCGACGAAGTGCGGGCTATGCTTTCGGGAAATGATTTTGTCGATGCAGTGCACAGCGATGTGTACGAAGCACATCGCATCGGGGCGCGCGGCGTTCCATTTTTTGTCTTCGACAAGAGATATGCCGTTTCCGGCGCACAGCCGAGCGACGTGTTCCTTCGTGTGCTGGAAAAAATTGATGAGGAGTCACGGTCACATGGTGTTGATACCACTCCCGAAAGAAAGCCGAAAGCATCGTAATTCCCTTTTCATCAAACCTTATGTCTGCTTGACTTCCATTCCCTTCTTCTCTACCTTTTGAGCAAGCAAAATTGTGCAATGAAAATGAAATGGGGGAATCTATGTCTGTCACACAGTATGCTTGCCTGTTATTGTTCGTCTGTTGCATGATACTTTCCGGATGCGGTGGAAAAGAGATTCCGACCGACCTGAAACAAGCGGTCGAAGTGCTTGACCGGTTCACGCTCCCGATCAATCTCCAAAATTCAATGTTCGCCGTTGCATATCCCGATTGCCAGCCGTCGGAATTTGTGCGGTACATGTTTTCCGATCTTGCCGCCGCCGAATTGCCGTACAGCGGCGACATTCCCCAGGAGGAAGCCGATGCGATGCGGATGCCGCTGTGGCCCCCGGGTGTTGCAATGGCAGCGCTGACTCCCGATACATCCAAAGGAAGACAACTCGTGCTAAAACATAATGATGCAAAAGGATTGCTCATTATCGACGTTTATGACGATCCATCGAAAGAGCCGTTAGCAACGGTCGAATTCCTGATCAAGAAAGTGGTTCCAACCGAAATGGCGCGTCTGACATTTGAAAATAACGTCCAAATGGGAGCGCGCTATTAACGGCTATCACCTTCTTTTTTCTTTGTCGCAGAAAAGTTTATCTTGATACAACAATGAAACCATATTCGCATATTCGTTCTTTCCCCGCATCTCTCATATTACTGATAGGTGTGGTGACTGCACAGCCGAAAATTCAACTCAACAGCACAAAGATCGATCTTGGAACGATCTACCACGGTGACGTCAAAAAAGTGAACCTCGTGGTGAGCAACGCAGGAGACAAACCGTTGACGATCTCACGCATCGAAACGTCGTGCGGGTGCACTTCCGCCAAAAAATCAGTACCGACACTTGCACCCGGAGAATCGGACACGATCGAAATATCGTACAACTCAACGGGATTTGAAGGAAAGATAACGAAAGCAGTTACGATCCAGTCAAACGATCCGGCGAAGATGTACGTCGACGCGACCATTACGGGAATAGTAACGACAGAACTGGCAGTGGTACCGAAAATGTCGCTCCTTAATTTCGGTTCTTCAAAGGTCGGCGTTCCATCAACAGCATCATTCGTTTTCAGGAACACATCGCCGGAAACGATTACGCTCCGCGGCGTGACGAGCGCCGATACGTCCGTCCGCGCACAGATCGGGTTCCGCACGATCAATCCGTCGGATACGATCACAATTTCTTTTACGTTCACCCCCCGTTCGAACTCTCTTTCCGATACTTATTTTTATCTTGAAACGACCAGTCCGCGTCAACCAAAAGTGCCGTTCCGATTCATGTATGTCGGTAAATGAAGAACCTCCGTACAGCCGTTGCGTTGACAGCGCTCATCGCCGGTACGCTGGACATCGCAGCTGCAATGCTCAACTTTGTTATTGCGACGGGAAAAAATCCGTTTCGCGTGCTGCAGTTCATCGCCAGCGGAGTGTTCGGGAAGGATGCGTTTACGGATGATCTGCTCATGCCGGTATACGGATTGATCTTCCATTTCTGTATTGCCACGATCTGGACGACGCTGTATTTCAGCGCATATCCGAAAATAAAGATCGCGGCAACACGGTGGATGCTGAGCGGTGTTCTGTACGCCGTCATCGTTTGGAGCGTAATGACACAGGCGGTACTTCCGCTCTCCAACGTTCCGCAGCAGCCGTTTGATATCGGAAGGGCTGCACTTGCCGCAGCCATTCTTATTGTCTGCATCGGCTAGCCGATTTCATTTGCTGCAGAGAAATTTTATAAAAAAGGAGCACCATGAACCCTACGACAGAAACAGAGTATGATGTCATCATCATCGGCGCCGGACATGCCGGACTGAGCGTCAGCTATAATCTTGCGCAACACAACATCCGTCACATCGTATTGGAACGCGGACGGATCGGTCAGACATGGCGCACACAGCGCTGGGATTCGTTCGCTTTGAACACACCCAATGCACTGAGTGTTCTCCCCGGCGATGACTATTCCGGAGACAATCCCGACGGTTTTTCCTCCGTAGCGGAATTTATCGGATCGCTCGAAACGTACGCCGAAAAATTCAATTTGCCGGTGCAGCAGCAAACGAATGTCCTCAGTGTTGAAAAGGATTCATCACTTTTCAGCGTCACCATCATGGAGAACGGCGTGAAACGGCAACTGCGGTCATCCGGCGTTGTTGTCGCCTCGGGCTGCATGAATGAAAAGAAGGTTCCGTCGTTTGCAAAAGAGATTCCCGAGACCATCGTGCAATTGCATACATGCAATTACAAAAACCCGGGGCAGATCCCCGGCGGAGCTGTCCTTGTTGTCGGCAGCGCACAGTCGGGCTGCCAGATCGCTGAAGAATTGCTGCAGGCGGGAAAAAGAGTATTTCTTGCTTCGAGTTTGGTCGCGCGTGTGCCGCGGCGCTATCGGGGAAAAGATATCTTCGAATGGTTGACACTGATGAGGTTTACGGAAATGCCCGCGGATAAAGTCCCCGATCCGCGCATGTTATCCATGACGCAGCCGCAGATCTCCGGTATCGGTCCGCTGGGACATACGGTCAGTCTGCAATCGCTTGCACGCAGCGGCGCAACAATCCTCGGTCGTCTTGAGAATGCCGACAGCACGATGCTCTCCTTTCAATTGAACGCCGCGCAGCATGTTCATTTTGCCGATGAATTTTCATTGACGGTCAAAAAAATGATCGACGATTTCATCGCAACATCGGATATGGATGCGCCGCAGAACGAGTATGATGAAGCTGATCAGCCCGATATCAATGCATCCTGCGCTTCGGACATTGCATCGCTTGATTTGAAAAAAGAAGGGATCGGTACGATCATCTGGACGACCGGATTCTCAGCCGATTTCAGCTGGATACGTCTCCCCGTCCTCGATAAGCAGGGATCTCCGCAACATAAAAACGGTATCTCCGACGTCGAGGGATTGTACTTCATCGGCTTTCCGTGGCTGCGCACGAGAAAGTCGGGAATCATCTACGGCATCCGCGATGATGCGAAGTTTATTACGGAAGAACTTATGGGACGGCTTGGTACAACAGTTATGCCATAAGTGATTCATGGCATGACCTCACTGCGTTACGACGGTTTCGTCTTCATATGCTGCATCATTTCTCCCATGGCGGCAGAGATCGCTGATGCAACGAATGCCAGCACCAGCCACAATGCGCCGTTGATCTCCAAAGTACCGGTCCAAAAATTCGAGAATGCCACATTCATCGTTGCAGCATAGACCAATGCGGCGATGATCGGTTCAATGATCGTCACGCCGCGCGAACGGTAGCCGATGATGAATGCAACCACCGCAAGTCCGCCGAATGACCACGCACCAGCGATTACCCGTATGATCCCGCCTGATCCCATGATCCAATAGAGCAGCGCAAGAGGGAGAAGATGTCCGAGAATGTAGAAACAATACCCGACCACGACCCATGTCCAGTTGGGAGGAAATGTAATCCATTGTTGTTGTGATGTGCTCATTGTCCGTTTTCTCCTCAATTTTTTCTGTCGATAGAGTGCCACAAAATTCCCGGCGAAACATGCAGCGCGTACTGCGGGCGTCCCGTGCCGCCGTCGATATTGTGATAGGTGTTGTCCCGTATCGGGATCGTGCCCACCATGACGATGGTAACCAGCGTATCGGATCTGATCGGCTGCAGGTGCAGCATGCCGTGATCAGTCGAATCAGGAATGCCGAGCTCGGCGAGCGACGTTACGTCCGTAAGATTCTTTTTCTTTCCCCCGAATTTTTTTGACGTGAAGTGATGACAGACGACATCGTTGTATGCAAAGACAAGCGTCTGCGTCATCCTGTCCCGCATTTCCGATGCGGTATTGTCTTCCTTCATCGTCTGAAATATGCCGGGCAGCGTCACCGAACCGACAACCGTTGTAATAATAATGATCGATGCGATTGTTATGCACCCCAAAAAGAGTATTGTGCGCACCGATGCCATGAGATTGGACCTGCCGGTGTGACCGGCAGAATCCGTACCCGTCTTCCGCGAAAGAAAAAATGTGAAGACGGGCACCGCAACGAAGGATACAATGAGATAGATCAGTGTCTGTAATTCTTTTTCGGGATCGACCGGTTCGATTTCCACTCCGCGAAATTCTCTGATCCCCTGTTCCACGCGAACCCCCGCTGCAACGGTGCCCGCCGGCACGAGATAATTGTTTTGATTATGCAATCTACCGGTGACTCTCGGTTCTATAAAAAAGACAAGCAGCAATACAACGATCGTCAATGAAAAGAGCCATCGCAAAAATGCCGCCGAAAATTCAGGCGCTTCCGGTGATTTAATTGTTTCGTTCATAGTCCACCCCCCGTGCGGTTATACGAGTTGTCGTTTGCAATCGTCCCGTGTTTCCGTTGGCGTTCACGAAGAGTTCTTCTCTCCCGCGCGCAACCGTATCGACGCTGACAAGGACCACTGCTGTGTCGCCGTAGAAATAGACGAATCTCTTCGACGGATCGGTTTCAATGTACGGACCGGGAAACATGTCGTCCTTCATTTTTTTTCCGTGCATCTCTTTGAACAGCGTCACGATCCCTTTTTTTTTTCCTGTCTGTTTATGGTACGATGCAAACACCGGCATGCCCCGCTCCGTTACATCTTCACTCACAAGGATCCCTTCGCCGATCACCAATCTGATCTTGGACAACAATGCCCGTTGATACGCACTCATCTTATCCGCTGTGCTCCAATAGACCCCGTTCGCAACCAGGAAAACACCGATCAACGATCCGGCTAAAATTCTGAACTTCATCGTGATCTCCGTTTTGGAGAGATAATACAGGAATGCAAAAAGATAGATCGTCCCGCCGATACCGGCGGCATGGAGCGAGGACCAGAGATCGAACGGATCGTGAAAGATGTAGAACGGTACTGCAACAGCAAGACAACCGGCAACAAACCAGATAGCTATCATCATGCTTCCTCCTTTGGTGGTGTGCGGTATAACGGCAGGACGCATGAATGTGCAAAGCGCGGAAATAAAATGCAAGAAAGAAATCGGCGGATGTTCCTTATATCAAACGGGTCATGCCATGAGTTAATATTTAAGAGGAATTTTATTTATCGTTTTGCATCTCTTGATAAGTTCACTCATGGCATGACTATCTGAAAATTATGCCGTTTGAAAAAGACAAATTCTACCACCTCTACAACCGTTCTAATAATAATGAACTTGTATTCATTGAGGATACAAACTATCTATTCTTTCTAAAAAAATTCAAGAAACTGCTAAAACCGTTTTGCGCTGTTATTGCTTATTGTTTGATGCCAACGCATTTTCATTTCCTGATTCGTTCCGAGACAGAACATTCAGATAATCTGAGCAGCGGAGTTGCTGTGCTGTTACGCTCATACACTCATGCCATTAATATACGCTATCGCCGTCACGGCAATCTCTTTCAGCAAAATACAAAAGCCAAAATTGTCGAAGATGAATCGTATCTTTTGACGCTTATAAACTATATTCATCAAAACCCGCTTCGTGCAAAATTGGTGGAGAACATTGGAGATTGGAAATACTCGAGCTATCTTGATTTGACTGGAAAAAGGAACGGTTCGCTTCCGGACAAAAACTTCTTGAAACAATACTTCAAAGCATCCGCAGATTTTGAGCGGTATTCTCAAAAAATGGTTGTCTCCATTAGAAAAGAATACTGGATGTAAGCAGTCTTGCCATGAGTCACTATTCGAGAGCAGTCAACGTAATTGTTTCGCAGTTTCTGATACGCACGCTCATGGCATGACGTGGAGTCTTTTTCCTCCTTCCCATTCCAATCAATTTTGACTACATTAACAGCGAGTCATCAGACAAAATAGTTTCAATGATTGAATGACCGCTGAACCTTTCGAGCACATACACAACAACTCATCTCTCGTCATGCCATGAGTCAGCATTTAAGATTTGATACATTTTTTCCCTAGTAAACTTTTGATATAGAAACTCATGGCATGACTTATTGTCCTGGAACTTCATCATGCTTCGTATATCTCTCTTTCTCCTTTTCATTGTTCATTTGCTCCGTGCAGATCAAATAACCATCGGCGGTACGGTGAAAGATTCATCGTCGCTTGCCGGGATCGATTCTGTGCGTATCGATATCGTGAACACCGGTAATATTTCGGAAAAGTATTCTGTCTTTACGAACAATCTTGGAAAGTGGTCGTACACGCTGCAATCCACCGACGTGAATGATCAACAACCGCTTCCCATCTCGTTCGGACTGAAACAGAATTATCCCAATCCGTTCAATCCTTCCACGATGATCGCATTCTCGGTTTTATCGTACGGACCTGCAACGATCTCCGTGTATAATTCTATCGGACAGCTGCTTGATGAACAAACGTACGACGTCTCACCGGGTGAGTACTCCGTGCGCTGGACGAGCAAGGGAGCGGCGGGTGCGCTCTTCTATACGCTGCGATCGAACGGACAGACAATGTCAAAAAAGATGATCCAGTTGGATGGCGGATACAGCGGCGGACTCGGTGAACCGACACTCGTGCACGGCGTTGCAATAACATCATCGCTGGAAAAGAGAAGTGCCTCGGATTATTCCGTCACCGTTTCGAAATTGGGATATGAACCCGATTCGGCGACGATCCCCGCTGCCGACAATCCGAATATCAATTTCAATCTCACCACGGTGCATCAGCGCGCGTTCGTTATCGATCTGCACAACGACATTCTCGAATTGGTCGTGAATGGTTACCAGATGGGAACACGGCACACGACAAATCAATCCGATCTTCCCCGCTTCCGCGACGGCGGTGTCGATGCGCAAATGCTCGCACTCTGGGTCGATCCGAGCAATTTTCCGACGACTGCATTTCAACGCGTGCAGCAGATGGCTGATTCATTCCAGTCGCAGTTGGTAATGAACGCAGCAACGATGGCGCATGCGCGGACGAGCGCTGAAATTGCCGCTGCAAACGCCGCAGGAAAATTTGCCGGCATTTATGGCGTTGAAGGAGGAATTGCGATCGAAGATGTTCTGAATAAACTGATCGCGCTTTATAATCTCGGTGCGCGGTATATGACGATCACCTGGAACAACTCCCTTTCGTGGGCGACCTCGGCTGCGGATGCGCAGTCTGCAACAAAAGGGCTCTCCGACTTCGGCAAGCAGGTGATCACAACGATGGATTCGCTCGGGATGATCATCGATGTGTCGCACACGGGGATAAAAACGATCGAAGATATCCTTGCAACGACGAAAAACCCGATCATCGCAAGTCACTCCGGCGTGCGTGCGCTGCGCAACCACACGCGCAATCTCACCGACGATCAGATCATAAAAATTGGGCAGGGGGGCGGAGTGATCGGCGTGGTCTTCTATACGTCATTCATCTCTTCTGCGCCGAAAGCGCAGGTAACGATCGATACGGTGATCAAGCATATCGATTATATCAAGAATTTGGTCGGCATCGACTATATCGCCATCGGCGCCGATTACGACGGCGGCATCACCGCTCCCGTGGGACTGGAAGATGTCTCAAAGATGCCGGCGCTGACATTGGCATTGCTGAAGCACGGCTACTCCCCCGCCGATGTGCGGAAGATATTGGGAGGAAATTTTATGCGGGTGTTTAAGCAGGTGTGTGAATAAATATTAATCCATCCATGAATTTTTTCCTCATCTTCCTCTGTCTCGCCGCCGGATTTTTCCTACGCCGCTCGAACATCATCCCGGCAGAAACACACACGAGCGTCAACGCATGGATCTTGTATGTTGCTCTTCCATCGGTGGCGCTGCATTATATCCCTTCCATCGACTGGAGCAGCGAGGTCATTCTCCCGTTCATCATGCCGCTCATTGTCTGGTGCGGTGCGTGGATGGTCGTTACAATCGCATCGCGGGTCATGCACATCAGCAGCCACACACGCGCGGCACTTATCCTCACTGCAGGGCTCGGCAACACGTCGTTCGTCGGCTTCCCCCTCACGCAGGCGTACTTCGGCGACAGCGGGCTGCGCATCGCAGTGATGTGCGACCAGATGTCGTTCGTGATGCTCTCCTCGTTCGGTATCGTCACGGCAATGCACGCCGCACATGCGGGGAATGTGAATGCGAAAGTTCTCCTAAAAAAAATTCTTCTCTTTCCCCCTTTCATCGGATTCATCACTGCGTTGGTCCTTCCCCGCTTCATCAGTCTTGCGCCTGTCGATCCGCTCTTCGAGTCGCTATCGCTCACACTCGTTCCGCTGGCGCTTTTCTCCGTCGGCTTGCAAGTGCGCTTCACGGAATGGAGAAGCGACGCATCATTGCTCTCGCTCGGACTTGCGTATAAACTGCTCATCGCACCCACGATCGTGCTTGGTGCCGCACTCCTCTTCCAATTCAGCGGCATCACAGCGCAGGCGAGCATCTTCGAGGCATCCATGCCGCCGATGATCACCGCAGCAATTCTCGCAACGCAGTACGGATTGAATCCCGCGCTTGCCAACCGGATGGTGAGCATCGGGCTCGTCCTCTCATTCGCAACGACGGCGGTGTGGTGTGTGGTGGTAGGAACCACCCCCTAACCCCCTCCTTGAAAAGGAGGGGGACGACCACCCCCTGACCCCCTCCTTGAAAAGGAGGGGGGGATTACCACCCGCTAACCCCCCTTGAAAGGAAGCGAGAGACAACCACTCTAACTCTTCCTTGAAAAATGAGGTGAATTAAAGTTGCAGTATTTAATGCCATCCATTACATTTTCGAAATAACGTGCGCAGTCCTTTCCCCTCCTCTGCGAGGAGGGGAACACAAGGGGTGGTGACGATTGAATACAGCCACCCCTTAATCCCCTCCTTAGAAAGGAGGGGAAAAGAGTATGAAATTTTTCAATCCCAAATACCAAAAGTTAAAGCGGCAATCTCTGCGCAACAACGCAACACGTGCGGAAAAGATCCTGTGGTCGTACTTGCGGAACAGCAAACTCGACGGTTTCAAATTCCGCCGACAACATGGAATTGATCCGTACATCGTCGATTTCTATTGTCCTGAATCTTCACTTGCTGTCGAACTTGACGGAGGAGTTCATTTTACTGATGAGGCACGTGCGTACGATGTTGAGCGAGAAAAATTTTTACTGAACCACAATATTGTAACACTGCGATTCAGGAATGAAGAGGTGTTCAACGATATCGACAGTGTGCTGCAAACAATTTTGGCGAAGTTGAAAGAGAGAAGTAAACACCATCAGAACCACCCCTAACCCCTCCTTGGAAAGGAGGGGAAACAAGACCGCCCCCTCATCACCTCTCCTTGAAAGGGATGGAAACAAAGCCACACCCTAATCGCCTCTTTGGAAAGGAGCGGAATCAAAGAGCCACCTCTTTAAACAACACGCCTAGCTCTTCCTTGAAAATGGAAGTAATACGTGTTCCGATTTTAGAATGCATGAGGTAGATTATTTCACAAAAGTGCGTGAGCCTTTCCCCTCCTCTGCGAGGAGGGGAACACAAGGGGTGGTGACGATTGAATATACCAACCCTTAATCCCCTTCTTGAAAAAAGGATATCGGAACCACCCCTGACCCCTCCTTGGGAAGGAGGGGAATTAGAATCCCCCATTCAACCCTCTCCCCGCTCTCTCTTTAAAAGCGGAGAAAAATTCCCCGTTCATTTTTCGGTGGCGGAACTGCGGAGAAAGTCTTATACTGAGAAAGTGCTTTTGTAAATATTTTTTTTACCCCCTCTTAATCTCCCCCTTAAAAAGGGGGAGAAATATTTTTGTGGAGACTCTATGCTGTTGTATGACTATGTACTGTTGATTCTTCTTTCTGCAATCTGGGGTGCGTCGTTCATCTTTATGCGCATCCTCGCACCGGCGCTCGGTCCGATGGCGACCGCAGACCTGCGTGTACTGATCGCTGGGCTTTCGCTTGCGGCGTTCCTGAAATTCCAGAAACAGGATCTTGAATGGAAGAAGAACTGGAAACGATATCTCGTCATTGGCTTGCTCAATTCGGGAATTCCGTTCCTGCTTTTCTCCTTTGCAGCGTTGCATCTTCCCGCGTCGGTCTCGGTCATCATCAATTCCATGACGCCGCTTTTTGGTGCGATCGCCGCCGTGATCTGGCTCGGAGAAAAAATGACGGGAAAAATACTTATCGGGATTTTCCTCGGCATTACGGGAGTGGTCATCATCCGCGGCGGAGGGAGTTTCGAACTTTCCGGCATGACGACGCTCGCGATGGGGGCGTGCATGCTCGCGACGATGTTCTACGCAGTCGGCGGCGTGTACGTGAAACTGAAAGCGCACGATATGACTCCGCCTGCAATTGCAACCGGCAGCCAGTTGATCGTCGGGATACTGTTCCTGCCGCTGCTCGCCATTTCACCGATGAAGGAAATTACGACGGAGATCGTCCTCTCTCTGCTTGCCTTCGCGATCTTTTGCAGCGCGATAGCGTACCTCATTTATTATCGTTTACTGAAAATTCTCGGTCCCACCAAAGCAACCACGGTAACATTCCTTATTCCGGTCTTCGGATTCATCTGGGGATGGCTCTTCCTGAGCGAAGAGATCACTCCCGGAATGATCATCGGCGGCGCGATCGTCCTTTCCGCTATTTATTTTGTTACGGGAAAGAAAAAAAGTTGATTTCCATCTGGCTGAAGGAACTCATCACGTCAGCCATCCGTTGATAGGAATGATGATTTTATCAGATAACAATGAGGAGAGGATAAGACGATGAAGAGAATGTTGTTATCTGCTGCGGTAACGGGAACACTGATCCCTTCCTTACTTTCCGCACAGTACTCCTGGCAAATGCAATTTCCATCGCTCCCCGCATTTTCAAATCCCGTCGAACTTGTGCATGCATACGACGGGACGAACCGGTTGTTCGTGGTGCAGCAGCGTGGGATCATTTACGTCTTTGAGAACGATCCGACTGTTTCCTCCAGAAAAATATTTTTGAATCTTTCTGACCGGGTCTCGCAATCGGGAGGTGAGACCGGTTTGCTCGGACTTGCATTCCACCCTTCGTATCCCGATACGCCGTACTTTTATGTGAATTACACCGGCAGCGGTTCGGGATCGCTCCGTTCGTACATCGCCCGGTACCGCGTCAGTCCGTCGGATCCCGATTCAGCACTGCACGACAGCGAAGAAGTATTGCTGTGGGTCGATCAACCGTACAGCAATCATAACGGCGGAAAAATTGCATTCGGTCCGGAGGGATATCTGTACATCGGACTCGGCGACGGCGGATCGGGAAACGATCCGGGCAACCGCGCACAGAACAGGACGACGATCCTCGGAAAAATTCTCCGCATCAATATGGACAGCGCCGATGCCGGACTGAGTTATTCCATTCCGCCGACGAATCCGTACTACAAGAACGGTACGGGATTCCGAGAGGAAATTTACGCGTACGGTCTGCGTAATCCGTGGAAATTCAGCTTTGACGAGCTGACCCGCACATTGTGGGCGGGCGATGTTGGACAGGATACGCGCGAAGAGATCGATACGATCACCAACGGCGGTAATTACGGCTGGCGGTTGATGGAAGGAAACATCTGCACTCCGGGAGTGAATTCGTCATGCAGCGATACGGCGGGATTGCTTCGTCCCGTGTTCGATTATCCCAATCTCAATCCCCCGCTGGAAGGATCGATCACCGGAGGATATGTGTATCGGGGATCAGTGATCCCGTCATTATACGGAAAATATATTTACGGCGATTATGTTTCGGGAAGAACATTCGCGCTGACATACGAAGGTGTTGCATCCCCGGTCAATGCACAGCTTTCCGATGAATCGTACGGCATTTCGTCGTTCGGAGTGGATCCGGGTGGAAATATCTATCTTTGTTCATACGGCGGGGGCGGCAGGATCTATAAACTGACCGGACCGCAGACTGGTGTTGTCGAGCGATCCGAATTTATTCCGGCAGCGATCGAGTTGATGCAGAATTATCCGAATCCGTTTAATCCAAAAACAGAAATCAGATATCGGATACCAGAGGTCAGCACTGTATCGCTAACAGTATACGATATGCTCGGAAGAGAATCTCTAACATTGGTGGATGAAATAAAAGAAGCAGGTGCGTACTCGGTGGATTTTAATGCGTCACGGTTGCCAAGCGGCGTCTATTATTATCGGTTGCAGAGCGGCGGAACGACAATCACGAAAAAAATGACGGTAATGAAATGATCTCATTCAAAATATTCCGCACGATCGCCCTTTCCTTTCACGGCAGCGAAGAGATGCCCCATTTTGAGAAAACATCGTTCCGCGTGAAGAAGAAGATCTTCGCCACGCTCGACGAGAAAAATAAAAAAGCTGTCGTGAAGCTTTCAACCGTCGACCAATCCGCCTTCTGCACATTCGATCCGACGATCATCTATCCCGTTCCCAGGGGGTGGGGGAAGCAGGGATGGACGGTCATCGATCTGACGCTGGTAAAAAAGACGACGTTGAAAGATGCTCTTACGACAGCTTATCAAACCGTTACTGCTGCAACTCAAAAGAAAAAGAAATAAACTATACTTACACCTCTGCGGTCTCGGTCCGCCGCACGCGCGGCAGCATCTCGATCGAATAATCCTTTCCTGCCAGAGCAGGCAATTCCTCCGCAGGAGCGTATGCAGGTTCATTCCGTATGAACCGTTTTAGATCGCAGCGGATGCGCTGCTCCTCTCCCCAGTCATTCCAATACACATTGTGCATCGGAAGGACTGCCAGATGCTGCGGGATACGTTCCAGCACCGCACGTGAGAAATTAATTGGCGGCAGCGTCTCGAACACATCGCTGACCACCTCAGCCTCGAACGGGGTGCCGACCGCATACGCGATCCTTTCGAATGCTTTGTATAATTCCGGTATCCGTTCCTTGAACACATGGATGAACATGGCAGCTTTGCCGGTCATCGTCATGGTGTTCCACACGCAGTCGTGAGAAAGAAGTGTACGCATCGCTTCGGCATCCGGTTTTTCGTGAAACGTTCTGACCCGATAAAGATTCGTTTCTCCTTTTGATGAGAGTATGTTTCCCTTTTCGATCCACCCGTATCCCGTTTGACTGCCGGTCGGAGGCACTCCGAGTGTCACGATCTTATCGGGATGCGTTGAACAGAAATCAAACGCTTTGTTCACATAGTCCATGAAGATGTCTTCCTCAACGATAAAGTGATCCGACGGGAAGACAGAAACGATCGCGTTCGGGTCTGTATTGTAGATATGTATCAACGAAAGGAGTATGCTCGGCGCGGTCTCCCGGTTCACCGGAACGGTGATCACTGTTTTCGGGTCTCTGGTGCAGATATCCTCAATGGCGTAGAGCAAATGTTGACGGCTGATGACGGTCAACAAACGATGCTCCGGAATAAGCGATGCGGCGCGGTCCAGCGTGTGCTTCAACATAGAGCGCTTTCCGATGATCGCACAAAACTGCTTCGGGCTTTCCTGGTTGTATTCGGTCCTCAGAAAGTCCCGCAGACGTTTCCCTTCTCCCCCTGCCAATACGATCCCCCAGTAATGACGCCGCAGCGGCAATGAAGGGGTCCTCCACAGTTCTATCGCCATAGGTGCATTTCCTCTCGTTTCATACAGTAGTGTAATTTATTTTTGGGAACATACTATACAGGCAGGCTGTCGGGGGATATTGTAAGCCGGCATCACGAAAAAAACAATCGGGTGTTACTTGTATTTTTCATCCTACAATTTCTTACGGATAGCACCTACTGTACTATGATGAGAAGATTTGAAACAGTTCGGCGACCGGGCAACGAGACAGATGCTCTCGCTTTCCACTCTTGTCACAAATGAAGGGATTGCATCCGGAGAAAAATTAAAATACGATATGAGATGTTTTCGTCTTATATTGAGCGCATCAATATTCCTTTTCCTCAATTAACCTATCCTATCCAATGACTTCAACCTCATCTGAAAAAGTCTTTTCAAAGTACCAGATCTTCATCATAGTCATACTGTCGTTCATTCACTTCACTGTTATCCTGGATTTTATGGTGATAGCCCCGCTGGGAGCGATGCTGCTGGAGATCATGGATCTTTCTCCGGCACAGTTCGGATGGGTGGTATCTGCGTACGCATTCAGTGCAGGCATCTCCGGATTGCTTGCTGCGGGATTTGCAGACAGGTACGACAGGAAGAAATTCCTCCTTTTCTTTTACTCCGGATTCATACTCGGCACATTTCTCTGTGGCGTCGCGACCAATTTCGTTTTCTTGCTCATCGCGCGAATCGTGACGGGAATCTTCGGCGGCGTTATCGCATCAATCGCAATGGCGATCGTGACCGATATTTTTCCGCTGCAGATGCGGGGCAGAGTGATGGGTTTCATCCAGATGTCGTTCGCCGTCAGTCAGGTGGCAGGGATACCGTTCGGCATTTATCTTGCGAATGCATACGGTTGGCATGCGCCGTTCTTCTTTATCGTTGCGTTATGTCTTGTCGCGGGTGCTACCATCGTCCGCTGGATGGAACCGATCGATGCACATTTGCGTATTCAAAACGAGCATAATGCGTTCAACCATTTGAAGAACACGATACGACAACGACAATATCAAAAAGCATTCGTCACAACGGCAATGCTCTCCATCGGAGGATTTTTATTGATGCCGTTCTCATCCGCATTCTCTGTGAATAATCTCGGCATCTCCCAGCACGATCTGCCGCTCGTCTTCATGTTCACCGGCTTGTCGGTCATCATCGTTCTTCCTGCGGTCGGCAGGATCAACGACATCATCGGCGCAATGAAAACATTTACCGCGGGAACATTGCTCGCCGCTGTCATGATCCTCATCTATACGAATCTCTCCGTCACCCCTTTCTGGACCGTGGTGCTTGTCAACGTCATTCTCTTTGCAGGAATCATGTCCCGCATGATCCCTGCGATGGCGACAATGACTGCCGTTCCCGAACTTGCGGACCGCGGTGCATTCATGAGCATCAACTCGTCGCTGCAGCAGATCGCCGGCGGGATCGCATCCGTCTTCGCGGGATTTGTCGTCGTGCAAACCGTCGAAGGTCCGTTACAAAACTATGATCTGCTTGGTTACTATTGCGTAGTGTTGATGATGATCTGCATCTTCCTCATGCGCAA
Organism: Ignavibacteriales bacterium; assembly: GCA_016182545.1. GTDB lineage: Bacteria > Bacteroidota > Ignavibacteria > UBA10030 > UBA8401 > SpSt-333. Next base: position 675 of record JACPGG010000015.1, on the reverse strand, counting down.
CGTGCAAAAGATTGTGGAGGAGAAGCACAAAGCAAAACAGACCGAGACACCAATTCACTGACCCGAACTCCTTGCCTTTTACATTCACTTTTCGCAGTTTCCTCCATGCGAAAAATAATCTTCCTCTACGGCAGCGCCATGGCAGTGCTGGTCGGACTGCTGAAGTACTTCGAATACAGTTTCTTCGTCAAAGACCTCTCCGCCGAAATTTACATCGGCGCCGTCGCCCTGCTCTTCACCTCGCTCGGCATCTGGGCGGGAAGAAAATTGACCCGCGTGAAGATTGTCGCCACCGATCCGAATTTTGTTCTCGATCCGCAGCAATTGGAACGGCTCGGCATCAGCAAGCGGGAGTATGAAGTCCTTGAACTGATCGCGCAGGGGATGTCCAACCAGGAGATCGCTGAGAAACTTTTCGTCTCACTCCCTACGATCAAAACGCATTCGTCGAATCTTTTTTTAAAATTGAATGTCCGGCGCAGGACGGAAGCGGTAAAAAAAGCGAAGGAACTGATGCTGCTGCCGTAGTCATTCTGGGTATAATAGTCAAAAAGTGTTGCTGAAAATGCTGTAAGTTGTTCTTTGACATAACGATATTGGTAGAAAACTCCATCAAGGTGTAGAATCGTGACAAAAAAAGCATTGTCCGTATTGTTGCTCATCCAATGTTAAACG
>JACPGG010000014.1:47787-48819 GCA_016182545.1 Ignavibacteriales bacterium | reverse complement strand
GCAATGATATGGGATCGATAGAATCGAAATCGATCTTTTCGAGGTACGACAAACAAAGTGCAATGCCGGCTCTTTCACAAAGCGTTTCGAATCCTGCAAACGGAAAAACCTTCATCTCATTCGAATTGCCGGAGCGAAGTTCGATATCATTGAGTTTGAAACATACCGTCACAGAGCAGGAAACAGTGGTCGTGAATGGAATGAAGAATCCGGGTATTCACATCGTTGCGGTCGATCTGCAGCAGATGCCGATCGGCATGATCGAATATACATTAAGGGCGGGAAATTCAGTCATAAAGAAAATAATGGAGAAGAAATAATCCGGAGAATGTTCCGGTTCATTTTTCGGCAGGGTTCTTCAATCCTTGCTGCAATTTTTCAATTACAGCATCCAGCCGCTTCAATCGTGTTGCTTCCTGTTTTGCGCTCAAGATCCAGACGACGTACTCTTTCCTGTTGGTGAACGACAGCGTGTCGAAAAAATCCTTCGCTTTGCGGTTGGCAGCAAGCCGTGCGGCGAGATCGTTCGGCGGTGTCACCGTACGTTTTGCGGTATCGATGAATGCGTCGAAACCCGCTGCTTTCTGTTTTGCTTTCGTGGTGCCGCGGATCCCTTTCGGTTTGAACCGAAACGCGGACCATGTTGCATCGATCGAAATTGAAGCAACTGCTTCGAGATCCAACGAATCAACCACGTCCCACCCTGCATGCATCGTCAGGTCTTCCTGCATGCCCGAACTTTTTTTCGGTATCGCGATCCAGAAGATGCCGTCGTCCTTTAGACTTGCCCATGCACGCGGACCGAATTGATTCAGTTCATCGGTATTCTTTGCGAATAACAGAACGATGTCGCACGGAGTCCCCGCTTTTTTGGAGACGGTCGTTCCTTTCGGCAATGGCAGCAACAATGAGGAATGATCCCTCTGCGAATTGAGTACAACAATGGAATCGCCAGATTTTATCTGAAGTTTTTTTGCCAGGGGGTTCATACTATGCTCTTAGTGTGCCACAAAAAAACGGAAAGGATGGACA
>JACPGG010000014.1:2409-47759 GCA_016182545.1 Ignavibacteriales bacterium | reverse complement strand
AGGGATTATTTAACCTCACACTAAGACGAGATTTGCAGGAATGTTGAAGTATATGTGGTAGAAGAGAGACTTTGTCGTCAATCTCTCTTCTATTACTTAACGAATTTCCGGCTTAACGTCACCGTACTGCTTTAGAATTCTTTTTATCTCTTAGAGGTAAAATTCCCCGCCGCTTGCGGCGTGTCGTCATTCCCGCGTGTTTTTGGCGGGAATCTATTCTATGGATGCCCGATAAAAACATTCGGGCATGACGAAGATACCTCACTGCTTGCCGCGAGGTAAATTTATTTTCGTGCGGTGTCGGCTGTATGCAGGATCGTCCTGTAGAACTCAGCGAGAAATTCATTCTCCTCTTTTTCGAGCGCATTTTCAACCGCTTTCCGCCCATCCTCACCGCCGATTTTCACCAGTGCCAATGCCGCCGACATTTTCACATTATCGGCATTGTTCTTTCCAAGCAGTTCTTTCAATTCTTCGACTGCCCCGGTAAGATTATATTTGCGGATGTATGATGCAGCGCTTGCTTGAACGCCGGTATTATCCGATTTCAACCCGACAATATAGTTTTGTTCCGCTTTTTTCCAGTTAACGGTTGCATTGCCCTCCGGTAGTCCAGCCGCGGCAAATGAAACCGCAAGTAGTGCGAGTACTGCAAAACGTGCGTATTTCATACTTCCTCCTATGATTGAAAATTAAGATTGGATTATCGGTGGGCTTCACTCTTTAACGAAAGCGCACCGGAAAAGTTTCTGTCAGAGATGTTATATATTGTAAATACTTCTCTCGACGGTGACAAGATACGCTCCGAGTGTGACGAAATGAATATGAAGAAATTACTCGAAAGTAACGTTTTCTTTTGCACAATGTGAAGGTTTCCGGTATCTTTTCATGACAATGGTAAAGTATGTTGAAAAATATCTTCTGACCTTTTTTCTTTGTTCCTGCATTCTTTCTGCTCAATCGTTTTTAAAACAGAACGAGCCGAAACGGTTGACGCAATATGCTATGGATCGATGGCAGGTAAAAGAAGGTTTGCCGCAGAACTCCGTCAATGCCATCGTTCAAACACACGATGGATATTTGTGGCTCGGTACATACGAAGGACTCGTCCGTTTCAACGGCAGAACTTTCACGGTGTTCGACAGAGGAAATACGCCGGCGCTGCTGAGCAATCGAATTACTTCTTTAAGTGAAGATAAAAAAGGAAGACTATGGATCGGTTCGTACGGCGGCGGAGTGACGATGTACGATGCAGAGGGATTTCACACGCCGGTGCGCGATACGTCGATGGGACTCTTTGTGAGCATCGCATCGATGACGGCAGATACATTCGGCCGCGTTTGGACAATTACGGAGAAAGGTCTCTATTGTATTCGCGACACCGTGATTGAATATTACTATCCTGTTTCACAATTCGGGTATCAGGTACCGATCAATATCGTTGCAGATGCGAAAGGGAGAATCTGGGTATGGACATACATAACATTGTACGTCATCGAAAAGGGAACCGTTGTCGAATGTGTACCCGAACGACCGCAGCACACATTCTCTCCCGCAGTTCCGTCACGGGATAGCTCCGTTTGGTTTTTCGAATACTCTCCTGACGGAACCGGTCGCATCGGCAAATACGGGCGACGCCGTTCGTATCTCGATTCAATTCCGCGTGAATTCATGATGAAAGGAGTATTTCCGCTCTTCGAGGATTCCCGCGGTGTGCTTTGGTGCTATCTGCGCGAAGGAATTGCAACATATTATAATGGTGCATGGGATCGTTTGGTGAAAGCGAACGGATTTCCTCCCGAAAATGTGCAGACAGTCGTCGAAGACACGGAAGGGAGTCTTTGGCTCGGGACGAACGGGAGCGGATTATTGCGCTTTCGCGACAGCCGGTTCACACCGATCGGTATTGCTGAAGGGCTGTTAGGAGAAAACGTCTGGGCTGTGTTTGAAGACTCGCGACGCACGAAATGGATCGGCACACTCACAGGCGGCGGATGGTGCTATACAATAGACCGGAACGGGATTCGCCGTGTCGCCAACAAAGCGGGAATATATTTTTGCTTTCTTGAAGATAAGGAAGGAAATATATGGCTTGAAGGTGAATCACTTGTCACGCCGGATGGAAAACGACGGGGGTTGAATCGTTCTTTTTTCAGCTCGGTGCTTGCGCTGGATTCAACGGGGAGGATCTGGCTTAGTCCATTGCACGGGGGCATTTACATCGTAGAGAATGAAACGATCATCGATTCCATTTCGCTTGGTAATGCAGTTGCGAACAGTACGATTCGCACGATGAAAGCAGATCGCGACGGTTCCATATGGATCGGGACGCAAAGCGGATTGTTCCATTGCAGGAATAATAACATCACTCAGTACACAACTGCGAACGGCTTGCCGAACAATTGGATTCGCTCGATCTATCAGGATTCAGCCGGAACGTTATGGATTGCAACAGACGGCGGATTGGCAAAAAGAGTGAACGGACGATTCACCTCATACACAGTCAATAACGGTTTGCACAGCAACACTATCCACGTTATTCTTGAAGATGACAGCGGCAGAATGTGGATGAGCAGCAACAAAGGAATCTTTGTCATAAAGAAAAACGATCTGCTGTCGTTTGACGAAGGAAAAATCAGCCTCATTCCTTGCATGGTATACGGAGAGGAGGACGGCATGCGGAGCGCCGAGGGGAACGGAAGTTATCAGCAGGGGGGATGGAAGATGCACGACGGTACTCTGTGGTTCGCGACGATCAAAGGGATCGTGATTGTCGATCCGAACGATCTGAAAGAAAACCGAATTCCTCCGCCGGTGTATATTGAACGGGTTGTCGTCAACGGAAAAGAGATCTCAGCAACAACAAAATTCGAACTTCAGTATCCGGTGAACGATATCACCATTCAGTATGCAGCGCTCAGTTACCGCGTTCATGCGCGCGTGCGTTATACATACATGCTCGAAGGATATCATGACGGTTGGATCGAAGCGGGAAATCAAACCCGTGCAACGTTCACAAATCTTCCGGCGGGTGATTATGACTTTCGCGTGATCGCATGCAACGACGACGGCGTATGGAATTCCACCGGTGCATCGTTGGCATTCACGCTCCCCGCGCCGTTCTGGCAAACGTGGTGGTTTTACGGAACTATCATAATGATCACATTCGGCGCGTTTGCAGGAATGATCCGGTATTATGAATTGCGTAAAGTGAAGCGCAGGATCGAACAGCTTGAACATGAACAGGCACTCGAACGGGAACGCTCGCGCATTTCAAAGGATATGCACGACGAAGTTGGTTCAAGTCTCACGCAGATCGCCATCCTCAGCGAATTGGCAAAACGGGGAGAGCAGAAGGAATCGCAATCTCATCTCGAGAAAATATCCACCACATCACGCGAGGTGATCGATAATATCAGTCAGATCATCTGGGCTGTCGATCCGAAAAACGACACGCTGGAGAATTTACTGGCATACACGCGCGAATATATCAGCGAAACAGTGGAAATGATGCCGATGCGATGCGAACTGCGCTTTCCCGACCGGGTTTTCACAGCAAAAGTCTCCGCGGAATTTCGCCGGAATATATTTCTGACGGTGAAAGAAGCGGTGAATAATGCGGTCAAGTATTCCAGGGCAGCAACAATCACGACGACTGTTGTCGTCAGCGGGGATCAACTAACAATAGATTTGCAGGATGACGGGATCGGGTTTTCCGCCGGCGAAGTCTCCCGTTTTGGCAACGGATTGAACAACATGAAAAAAAGAATTCAAGATCTTCACGGCATTCTGTCGATTGATTCGGAGCGCGGGCGCGGGACGCACATTCGTATCACCGTTCCGATTACTACTTTTGTGTGATTGTAACCTGAAGCAACGTATTGTAGATTATTTTCCACCATGACCATGAATACCATTACCGTCGCAATTGTCGAGGATCTGGATGATATCCGGAACGGACTGGCTGCGCTCATCAATGGATCCGAAGGATACAGGTGTGTTGGCGTCTTTTCAAACGGAGAAGATGCTCTTCGCGATGTACCGGTGTTGAAACCGGATGTCGTTTTGATGGATATCGACATGCCGAAAATGAACGGTATCGAATGCATCAAAGCGTTAAAAGTGCAATTGCCCGCACTTCAAATCACCATGCTGACGGTGTTTGAAGATGATGAGAAAATATTCCGCTCGCTGCAGGCGGGGGCAAGCGGTTATTTGCTGAAAAAAACTCCTCCCGTAAAACTTCTTGAAGCGATACAAGAACTGCATCACGGCGGCTCTCCGATGTCCAGCCAGATCGCCCGGAAGGTTGTGCAGGCGTTTCAGCAGACGGGTGAATCGAAAAAACAGACGGAAAACCTAAGCCCGAGGGAACACGAGATCCTTTCGTACCTTGCAAAGGGATATCGTTACAAAGAGATCGCTGACACGTTGTTCATCAGCGTTGAAACAGTCCGCACACATCTCCGCAACATTTACGAAAAACTGCAGGTCCGCTCACGCACAGAAGCGGTGTTGAAGTACTTCAACAAGTAGGTGTTTCATGTTTTAAGTTTCAGGTCTCAAGTAAGTATAACTGGTCTCAAAAATAATTTTTATTGAAAATTGCCATACTTCGGCTTTGCTCAGTGTGACAATTTAAAAGAATCATGCCTCGACTCCGTTTAGCATGACATTGCGTAAGTATTTTTGAGACACTCCTAACATCCAGCATCTCCGGTTTCAGAATTTCTTTCATCCTGCAATCTTCCCCAGCATCCAGATTACTACTTTTGTGCGATTGAAAACAGCATCGTCTGATTTTATCTTAACTACAAAAATAACCATCACTTAAAATTACGTACAGGGGGAGATCTATGAAATGGTTTTTACTTTTTCTACTGAGCATACAATCTTTTTCCTTTGGTCAGCAATGGAAAGTTACTGCATTGGATTACAAGAACGTTAACGATGTCGCCTCACGCAAGGGGTCGCTCTTTGCGGCAACATCAACGGGGTTGTTCGTATCGTACAACGGCGGAGCTGCTTTCTACCAGGTATCATTGCCTGCCGCAACGCCGCAGTACACGTATTCTTTTGCCGCCATCGGTGATTCTTTGTTTGTTTCCACCGGACAGGGAGTACTTGTCTCGACAACCAACGATACGGTGTGGACTAAGGTAAATACATCGCCCACATCCGGATACTTTTATTCGTACAAAGGGATCCTTTTCGTCGACAACTCAGGTGTCAATCGTTCAACCAACAGAGGTCAAACATGGCAGCCCGTCCCGAGTATTCCCTCTTCGTTTTCAGGAGGTGAATTTGCAGTCAGCGGATCGAAAATAGTGTACGGAATGGGATACGGTAACGGGATTTATCTGTCGACAGATGCGGGAGTCAACTGGACTCAGTCGAACAGCGGTTTGGGAAAAGACACAAATATTTTCTCTCTTTGCGCAGCGAACGGCGTCCTGGTAGCAAGTACGACAACAAGTCCTACCGATTCCAACATTATTTACCAATCGACCGATGAAGGATCGACCTGGCAGAGGATTGCAAAACAACCGGTCTCAGGAATACTCCGCTCGTTCTATGTTGCAGGGACCTCGATCTTCGGTGAGGCGTACGGCAAACTATACCGGTCAACAAACGGCGGATTGACGTGGGTGAATGTCAACAGCGGATTATCCACGAGTATTTCAGCGATCAATGCCTTCACAATCGTTGGGGATACATTGTATGCCGGCACGACTGTTGGTGTTTGGAAGCGTCCTCTCAGTGATTTTGGAATTACAGATGTTCATACGGCGGATGACAAACTTCCTGTGCAATATTCTCTTTCGCAGAACTATCCCAATCCGTTCAATCCGACGACGAATATCGAATATAGATTGTCAAATACTGAATTCGTTTCGTTGAAAGTATTTGATCTTCTCGGAAGAGAGGTTGCAACTCTCGTGAATGAAGCCAAATCTTCCGGGACGCATGAAGTGAATTTTAACGCGAAGAATCTATCGAGCGGCATCTATCTGTATCAACTGAGCGTCGGTGCACATGTTGAAACGCGGCGGATGGTTTTGTTGAAATAATGCGGATTCCATTTTTCTAACATTCGTTATTCATTCAAGGAGACGATATATGAAACAAAAATTCTTCATTCTTGCAATTGCAGTAACCGCGTATGCGATGGTTTCAACCGGCTGTGCTACAATCATGAAAGGAAGCGAAGGGAATGTTCTGCTGCGAAACGCACCGGGCGATTTACAGGTATTGAATGGCAATGAATCGCTTTCGATTTCAAGAATGGAAGATACCGAAGCGTACGGTTTTGGGGAATCATTTAAAGATGAAATGAACAGTACATCCACAACATACTACGCGTACGGCATCACCCTTCCGAATACAAGCGAGTCGTACACGCTCACTCTGAAGAGCGGGGACAAAAGCGGCACCGTGGTGTTGAAACCAAACATGGCGATGCGGTGGTTCTGGCTTGATCTCTTCATCGGCGGGTGGCTCGTTGACGGCATCACGGGTAACTGGAACGAACTTGCTCCCGACGAGGGAGAGTTGAAACAGATCGATGTATCGAAATATTTGAATTGATATCGACATTGCATTCACTGTCCCTGGGGAGGTACGGTGAATTGCAATGAAGATCAAGGGATGCCTGAAGGCGGCATCCCTTTTTTATTTTAACAATGGAAACCCTATATCACTCTTCTGCAGTACTTTCCACTCTCCCGGTTTCAAATTATCGATTCCGATATTTCCGATTTTGATCCTCACTAATCGCAGTGTCGGATGACCGATTGCTGCTGTCATCTTTCGTACTTGCCTGTTTCGTCCTTCGCGGATTGTTAATTCAAGCCACGCAGTTGGAACGGTTTTCCGAAAGCGAATCGGAACAGAGCGCGGTGGTAGATCAGGTTCTTCAACAAGCAATCGAACATCCGCCGGTTTCGTCTTCTTCCCTTCGATCACAACGTCGTTGCGTAATCGTAGCAACGACTCTTCAGTTGGAATTCTTTCTACCTGTGCAAGATATGTTTTCGGCAGTTCAAATTTCGGGTCGGTCAGTGTGTGCTTGATCTCGTTATCATCGGTGAGCAATAATAATCCCTCGCTGTCGTAATCCAACCTTCCCACCGGATAAACACCGCTCGGGAATCCGAAATCTTTCAATGTTTGTTTACCTTCTTCAGGAGTGAATTGAGAGAGAACGGCGTACGGTTTGTAAAACAAAATATATTTCATTAAAAAGTTTGAAAGTTGGAAGGTGAAAAAGTTCAATGTTGGGAAAATCAACTCATGTCGGTTCTGATTTTCAAACCTTTCATCCCTTGAACTTTGAAACGTTCAATGTATTACGCATCGATCGCTTCGTTCAAAAATCTGAGCAGAGGTGTTGCGACAGCAAATGCATCGGCTGATTTTTTCAGGAAATCTTTTTTCAGGCACGCTTCCTCGTTCCATTCGAGACCGACAAAGAATTGTTTGAATTTTATATACTCGATCATCGGATGAGCGGGATCGAATCCTTTTGGGGGACGGGTCAGTTTTGAACCTTCCAGAGATTTGAACATCTTCTTGAATTTTTTTTCATTCAGGATAGAGAGGAATTCATCGGATCGTTCGACCAGCGCTTTCCGAATCTTTTTCAGGCGGTCATTGTCCGGAATGTAGATCCCCCCGCCGATGAACACTTCTCCCGGCGCAACATGCACGTAGTATCCCGCGCCGTCGAATAATTTCGGTTTCTTTTTCAATTCAAAATGTGCGGCAGAGTGCGTCTTGTACGGCGTCTTGTCCTTGCTGAACCGCGTGTCGCGATAAATGCGGAAGAGAGATTTTTTCGGGTTGAGATCGAACTCGGGCGCGAAATCGTGGAACAACGGCTTGAGCGATGCGACGTAACATTGCATCGGAAACTTCACGAGCTCTTCGTACTCCGATTTGTGTTTCAGGAACCAATCGCGGTTATTATTCTTTTTGAGACGCCGAAGGAAATCGAATCCTTTTTTCGGGAATCCTTCGAACGGCGGAAAGATCAGTTCTTCAAAATCCGGCTGCATGGTGAACTATTTTTATGATTTAGGAAGATGTCAGACATCTTGCTTGTTAAATGTTGTGAACTTTCAAGTGTATCGACGTCAATGACCACGGTGTCTGACATCTCATGTTTGTGGAATGGGGAGCGTGATCGTCACGGTTGTCCCTTTGTTCAACTCACTGTCAAACGAGATCGTTCCTCCCGCAAGCCGCACGTACTGCTGCACGATCGTCAATCCCAATCCGGTGCCGTACATGTTGCCGACATTCGATGCGCGGAAGAATGAGGTGAACAGGTGCTGTTTTTCCAACGCAGGGATCCCGATCCCCTGATCCTGTACGATCAAAATGCATTCCGAATCACGCCGCTCGATATGCAGTTTCACTTCCTGGGTTTCGGAGGAGAATTTAAACGCATTGGAGATCGTCTGCTGCAAAATCATCCGGACGATCCGTTCATCGACAGGGACGGAAGAGATATTTCCTTGTTCGGAAAGGATAAATCTCTGCTTCGTGTCGAGATCGCTGACCACATCTTTGACCACCGATTGTGCCAGCGATTCGAGATTGATCATTTTGACGGCGGGAGCGTAGTTGGTTGTCGAGGCTGTCGATGTTTCCACATCCCGAAGCAGGTCCATCATCTGCTTGAGCGATTCGTTGATACGGAAGAAAGCGCGGTACCGTTTTTCGTCGGACCACTTCAGTATGAATCGTTCGAGCAGCTCTGCATTCGTTGCAACGGTGACGAGCGAGGCACGCAACTGATTCGTGACCATGGAAATGAACCGGGATTTCAATTGTTTCAATTCTTCGGCATGGACCCTCGCTTCACCAAAGTGCCGCTCCGCTTCCTGTTCATCCGTCTTATCAACGATGCATCCCACAAATAATTTTCCCGCCTCCGTTTCGATCTCGATGAAGTTGATCTCGGCGGTCAACGTGTCGCCCGCCGGCGTCGCAACATGCGTTTCCCCTTTGAATTGCTCCGTTCTGTCGGAGGTGCTCTTCCATTGCTCCTCGTAAAAGATCCGTTCCTGTTCGGGGAACAGTTTTGAGAAATGCCTGCCGACGATATCGTCTGCCGAATATCCAACCGTCGCATGAAGCGAATCGTTGACGTGAGTACAGAATCCTTGTTCGTCGACGATAAAAATAGGGATGGGAGTCTGTGAGACGATATTCCGAACAGCACGGCTCAGTTTCTCTGCGGTCGATTCCGCATTGAGGAGTTTTTCGCCGAGAGAAGCGATGGTGTGATCACGTTCGGCAACATTTGATTCTAATGTATGGATGACGGCATAGAGTCTCTCTTTGCTTTCCTGCAGTGCATGCTCGATCGTAACACGAATAGTCGTTTCTTCGTTCAGCGAATCGGAGGTCTTCTGAAGAAGTTCCGTTGTTGTGGAAAGTTGTGATTCGAGATCCGTGATCTTTGTCTTTAAAGTCTGTTCAAGTGTGGTCTTATCGCTTTCAACGGATGTGCGCGACGAATGCTCATCGCGGAGTTGCGCAGTGAGAGATGCGATCTCTTGTTCCAGTGCCGATTTTGCGGCGTTCAAATCTGCGATATTCTTTTGCGCCTGTCTCTCTTGTTCTTTCAATGACTCAACATCGTTCTGCAGTTGCCGGATCGTTTCTTCGTGCCGTTCGATCGTTGCATGGAGTTCCGCCGATGTGGCAGTGAGAGATTCTTTTGCACGTTGCAATTGTTCTTCGGTCCGCCGCAGTTGTATATCGGTCTCTTTCTGCTCCGCCTCTTTCAGGGAGACAATTCCTTCCAGTTGTTTCCGCGCGGCAGATTCATTGTGCAACTGCTCCTGGAGAAATTGCAATTCGCGCATCCGTTCTTCCACGGTCGATTTCAACTGCGACGATGCGCTGCTGACCATCTGCTGCGCCTTGGTCAATTGTTCTTCCTTGGTTGCACGCTGCATCGTTTCGTTCGACAGCTGTTTCGAGAGCGAGTCAAGGATGGCGCGGGCGTCCTGTTCAGCCGATATGTGCTGCGACAATTCCTGCGAGAGTGACTCGATCTTCTTTTTCGCCTCGTCCAGTTCGTCGGAAACGATCTGGTTCTTTTGTTTCAATTGCGATTCAACGAGGGAAAGGGAAGAGACCTTGTCCTGTTCGCTCAGCAGTTGATGGAGGTACTTCCGCCTCAGCGTGTAGACGGAAAAGACGAGAAGCGAACCGAAAATGAGAAAGGAGAGTATAAATTCCATGTGCAAAGATACAAAAAATCAACGGTGCACGGTATATCGAAATCAGTTTTTTATTCTGTCGACGACGTGTGGTCATGTACGATCCGCCACTCTCCGTCGATCATTCTGAACAACAGCGTGAACAATCCTTGCGGAGTGTCGTTCTTCCTCTTCAATGTCCATTTCCCGAAGACCAGTGCCGCATCGTTTGAAATTATTGATACGGAAACATTACTGAAGACGAGTATTCCCATCGCTTCTTTCGTGGTATAGCGACTTTTGTACCGTTCCAGCATCGGTTTCCAGCCGTACGTGACGCTGCCGCCGGAAGCAAAACGGAGCGAATCGGTGCGGGCATACCCATCCATGAACTCATCCACGGAGCCGTTGTTCCATCCGTTCACCTGCCGTTCGATGACAGATAAAATTGCCGTTCGAATTTTTGAGGTATCGACCGGAGTAGGCTGTGCTGCAAGAGAGGAACAGAGTAAACACGCACTCAAGATCGACCGTATCATACATTACTCGATGAATCGTGATTGGATTTCCGGTGCCGGCATCGGGCAGCTGCATTATATACATAATCGCGGATCGGTTTGGGAACGACAGAAAAGAGCAAAAAGAATTTCCAGATTCCCCCCACATATCGGATGATAGTGAACACCGCTTCTGAACGGATTGAAAAACTCTCTTTTCCTGATTCGTCGATAATAACACATATAACCGAATCAACATTCTGTAATTCCGGATGTTGTTTTATTATCTCTTGAGAGAACGAACTGTGCAATGGAGAAAAGAGAAGAGTGTCCGTTTGCTCATGACGAAGTATGAACCGCACCGCCCCGTTACACAACTTACATACTCCGTCATACAAGAGATAGTGCTTCACATTCTCATTCCAAATAAATATCCGCAATCGCATGCGCCTGCGTGATCGGGTCACCTTCATTGCGATTGGTAAGTATGATCAGCATTAGTTTTTGATCGGGGAAGACAAGAATGTGATTCCTGAATCCGCGCGTGCTGCCGCCGTGATGGGGATGGCGGATGCCGTTGTAGGTTTCAATATGCCAGCCCATTCCGTAATCGATCGCCGTACCATCATTCAGTACTGCACTCGACCATGCGAGTTGCTGCGTTTGCTGCGGGATCAGTTTGAAATTCCACAGCGCGGAAATCCACGCCGCCATCTCTTCAACATTCGAGTAAATCCCCCCGTCGCCAAGCACAGCGCTTGTGTTGCTTTGATCAGTCTGGATCCAACTCCCGCTTTTAGGATTCCGCTCTTGGCGGGATTCGAAAGGCGGAACGGTGTCGGTCCGCGAATGTCCGTACGCGCGATTGGGAACGATTGAGATTCCATTTTCAAACGCAACCGTTGTTGCCATACCGACCGGCGTGAAAATATTCTCTTTCAGAAAATCGGCAAACCGTTTCCCCGAAACTTTTTCCACGATCAATGCAAGAAGCGCGTAACCGGTGTTGCTGTACTGATACTTTGTCCCGACGGGAAAGTAGAGCGAGTCGATATCATACATCAATGTCAAACAATCGGCATCCAATACCTGTACGGTCTGCGAGTCGGGAATGAGTGATTCGTAATCGACCAGACCGGATGTGTGAGTGAGGAGATGGCGGACGGTGATCTCTTTTCCGTATGAAGGGAAATCGGGAAAGAATTTTGTGATCGGATCGTCAAATGATAATTGCCCGCGTTCTGCAAGCAAAATGACCGACATGGCGGTGAACTGTTTCGTGATCGACGCAAGCCGGAAGTTGGTCGTTGTCGTCACCGCTCTCTTGTCGGTTACATCGGCATACCCGTACGCTTTTTTGAATACGACGGAGTCGTTCTTCACCACAAGCACGCTCGCACCGGGAACATTCGGCGCATTGAATTCCTTCATGATCTCATCGATCGATTGTTCGGGTGAAAGGGTTGACGGTGCTGCGCAGGAAAAAAGCGTGATCGATATGATGATGAAAATGAAGAGAAGGAGGTGGTAGCGATATAACGTCATTGCTCATTATCCATTGTTAATTGTTCATTGTTCTATCAGTTTGCCATTGCCTTCAACATAAAACGTGGGATATTCACTTTGAAGATCTCTCCGCCGGTTCGCTTCATCGTGTACGTCCCTTCCATGAATCCTTCGAGTGCTTCGAGTATGCAAAAACTGTTGTACTCGTGGAACTTACCCGGAGAAATGACAGGCTGCTTGCCGATCACTCCCTCACCTTCGACCTCTTCAACCTTTCCTGTATCGTGCGTGATGATCCAGTGTCTTCGGAGCAATTGTACGGTATCAGTACCGTTGTTCTCGATCCGTATAAAATAGACAAAGACGAATTTGCGAGAGAAGACATTCGATTCCGCTTCGAGGTAGAGAGGACGGACGGTGACGGTGATATGCTCTGTGGTTTGGCTGAAGGATGACATGGAATAAAAGTAAATAATTATTTTTTGATCATGAGTCCGTACGTCCACGTTGCAATGATGATGACGATTCCTGCCGCAACGCCCGGAATATTCTGCCACCATGATGCACCAGCAGTCACGACAAATCCCGCAAAGCGGATGAGATCGACTCGCTTGCTGTAGGTTCGTTTGAAATAGTCGCCGAATGTTGATTGCCGAATCTTTTCGAGATCGGCAAAGCGAATGACGAGCAGAGAAACGATCAGCGACGGAACAAAACTGATTGCCACGCCGAGCCAGATATCGTTCTGCCAGAAAAGATAGCACGCCGCAATGCCGGCCGCCCAATCTGTGATGAGACGAGCCGGATGGATTTGCTGGTAGAGATTTTTTTCTTGAAGTGTCATATGTACTTAAGAAACCTTGCGAAGGTTGGCACATGTTGAGAGAAACCTTCGCAAGGTTTATCTGTTGTTTATTTCAAAGATACTAAAAATTCCGCAACATCCCCCGTACCGTTGCGGAGATTCATCATTTCGATATTTTGCCGGAACATGGAATACATCGTTTCATTCGATATCAACTCCCCGATGATTGCAGGGAGTTTTGATATATTCCGTTCAAATATCCCGAGCCTGTTATCCCGTACGAATTCCATATTCCCCAATTCCTGCTCCCACAAGTAATCGTTGATGACCGGGATCTTTTTCATCATCAGTATTTCCATGATCGTCGATGCGCCGCATTTGGTGATGACGATGTCCGATGCGTTGAGAAGTTCATAGACGAAATCGACGAATGCAAAAACTTTTAATGCGGGATATCTTCGCTGCAACGCTGTTGCATCATCGTACAGTTGCTTGTTCTTCCCGCAGACGATCGCGATCTCAACATCCATCATGGTGCCGAGCAGTTGCTGCAAAATATCTTTCCCGTGTGGTATGCCGTCGCCGCCGCCGATGATGAGGACCATTTTTTTCTCATGGGAAAAACCGAACCGCTCTTTGATCGTACGGATTTCAGAGTCCGGAAGCGGCAAAGAGAATTTCTCGTCGATGATGAAGGGAAATACATTCAGTTTTTGTTCCGGCACTTTCCGTTTCGTCACGCAATATTCTTTCAACCGTTCGCTGAAGACGATGAAACGCTGCTGTTCCCGTTTGAACCACATCGGATGCGCGGTGAACGGATCGGTCACCATTGTAACGACGGGAATATCGAGATTGAGTTCTTTGAGAATGCTGTAGATCGGTTCGATCAGCAGAAAATGGAGAATGGCGATCTTTGCCGGACGCTCTTCAATGATCCTCTTCCTGATCTGCGATTTGATGAAAAAATTTGCAAGTGCAACATTTCCCAAACCGATTGGCGGGAATTTGTTGAGTGCGTAGATCAGTTCGTAGTACCACTTTGCGCGCGCCTGCAGGATGCGGTAGCCGTCTTCAATGACGAACCGTGCAAACGATGAGGCGTTTTCCAATCCGTCTATCAGCACCGGTTCGACAGTCGCATTGTGATTCGTTGACAGATATTTCGCGATCGACTTTGCAGGGGCGAGATGACCGCCGCCGGTTTTCAGGTAACAGAGAAAATATTTTTGTTTTTGGTCCATCGAAAATTAGTTCTGCGACAGTAGAACTGTCGCAGAGAATCCTGTCCGAGAGTTCCGCCAAAAAGAAGGCGGACAAGTCAACTCTCGGACAACTAAGGATGATTTCTTTGATCACCCTTCGACGCGCTCGTCCTGAAATATCAGGACTCGCTTGCCCGCCAGAGGCGGGCTTGCTCAGGGTGACCATATTTCTATTACCGTTCCAGCGGCGAATGACTCCGTGTCATCGTACCTGTCTTCAGCACTTCGAGTATCTTCGGCGTCCCGAGTTTGCGCGCTTTCAAAAAGCCGGACCATGCCATATCTGCCAGCGTGCCGTTATCGAGCAGATCGGTGAGCCACTGGTCGGTGAAATCGGGATTCTCCTGCTTCATTCCCGCGTGGATCTCGAAGAGCCACTGGCGGTTGAACCGTTCCTGCGCTCCGATGGTCGGCGTCATAATGATCGGGATGCCGAGTCCGGTGTAGAACGAGAGCTCGCTCGGTTTCGTCCAGAGAATATCGGTCGTGTGCATCGCTTCGTTGAACGATTGGAAATAGTCATGCAGCCTCTTGGCATAGATGACCGAAATATTCTCTGTATGCAATTCCTCCTTCACCTTTTCAAAATAATCCCGCACGTCGCTCCGGACTCCGGCAACGAGATTCAACCGTATTTCATTCCCCCGCAGACGGTGCCGCAAACTGTGCGCGATCCGTCCGCCGATCTCTTTCTGAGCCCCTGCACCCCCCACGGCGTACGTGATCGTCAATCTTCGTTCGTTCTTGAACTGACAGTTTTTCTTTCCGAGAAAATGTTCAACATTCTTTCCGTGCCGTGTCCGGAAACGATGCTGCGGGTCAAGATAAAACAGCCGTTGTCCGAGATCAGCCGTGAGTGTCGCCAGATTTTTGCCGAGCAGATCGAGCGGAAGAGGAAATCCGGTGAGGAAGATCCGTTCTTCCGGCACGCCGTACGATTTCAACCGCTGCGCCGCTTTGCCGCAGGGAGCAAAGTAATTGATGCGGCTTTCCCACGCCTGCTTTGCCACCCATACGCGGTTGATATCCGCATCGCAGATAACGCAATAGATCGGCTCGTATCCTTTCATATCCGCAGCGATCGCCGGAGCGTAGAAGGAGGTGATGAACGGAAGTTGTTTCGCCGCGATCTTGTCGAGGATGCCCGTGCAGAGACCGTTCTCGATATTCTTCTCCAGCAGATCCACCTGATATGTTGAGTGCGAAAGGTTGCGGATCGGGTAGAACGACGGGATGTGCATCAGCGAATCCAGCATGGCAAAGAGCGGCTTGCCGATGACCGGAATGCCGCGGGCGCGGGAGAACGATTCGTACACATTCAGCAGGCGCTGCCACTGTTTCTTTTCTTTCTCCGTCGAATTGTCGTTCCTCCCCGCGGTGATCAGTCCTTCTTCGGCGATGCCGTTCAGCGGGAAGACTGCGCGCTGATGTCCGTACCCCATATCGGCGGAGACGACCCACGCCTTTATATTTTTTGATTTCATCATTGAGTGATTGTGTGATTGAAAAAGCAGTTCAAAGATACAAATATTTCATCATCAAAATAGCGTGCTTCGTGAATTGATGACAATTTCTTTAAGACAGAAAACCCGAAACAATTGAGATTGATTCGGATTTATTTCTTTTTATCAAATGCTCTTTGCAAGAGAGTCAATTGAATGCCGCTCTCTCGCCGGTAATACGATAGATAAAAAATCTCAATTGGGAGATATCCGACTGTCGAACCGGCAGCACCTGTTTCACATCCATTGAAGCAGGATCGAACACGTAGAATGCAGCGACAAAATCGGTAGAGGGAAGAAGAGAGTACTGTTGTATGTGTGGTCCGTGTGCAGGATTTGCATTGACCAGCAGCGTCGGTATATATTTTTCATTCAACGCGTTCTTGATCTCCGCGCGGCGTAACTCTATCTGTAGTACAGGAATGTGCACGGAATCGTGCAGGACAAGGACGAGAAGTTGTTTTTTATTCTTCTCGGCAAGCGAACGCGCAGTTGGAAAATCATTCCACAACGCAAAAAGGATCTTCGCTGTATCGCCGAGCCATTCCAGCATTTGCGTTGAACTCATGTAACCCACATGCCGCTTGATCTCCTGTCCGTCCGGCGTCAACAAGAGCGATGTCGGCATCGCCTGAATATTGAATTTCTTTTTCACGTCCGCGCCGGTCCGTTCGTCATCGATATTCACGCGCGTTGCGACAAGGTCGTTCTGCAAACTGTTGATCACAGTGTCGTTCGCGAACGTCGTCTTGTCCATCAGTTTGCACGGTCCGCACCATTCGGCGTACACGACAACGTAGATCGCCTTCTGTTCTTCTTTCGCTATGTTAAATACATTGTCGTACGAGATCCATTCGATTACATTCTCAACCGTGCGGTATTCCATAATCGCCGCCGCGATCGTCAGCACAATGCCGGCAATGCCGAATATTTTTATCTCCTGAACTCTTCTTTGTTTCATCGTTTACTCCGATCCCACATCGACGACAACTTTGTTGATGGAAAAGAATGTCAATGCGAGAAAGAATGCGAAAGCAGCCAATCCCCACACTGTTTCGGTGTACGGAAAAGGAAGATTCTGCGCGATCGCTGTCATCGCATCGCTGAATCCCGAGGGGAAAATATAATCTTTCAGCACCACCGCCCATGGCACATCCCAGTACAATCTGTCAACGAGAAACCCGATCATTTGTGACAGGATCATCCATGCATAGACGATCACACCGTTGAACGCACCCGGCATTCCGCATGACACGAGCGTCGAGAGTACGATCAGCAGTGAGAATTGAGCAAAGATGTACGCCAGCGAGATCAGCGTGTCGCTCCAATCGTAAATAAGTTTGATCTTCGCATCGAACGAAACGTAGATCGCCGGAACGATGAATGCCAGAAGATATACGATCGCCGTTGCCGCCAACGCCACGAGCATTTTCGTCACAAGATATTGCTGGCGTGTTACTGCGCGCGTCAGCAACGTCCGTAGCCAGCCGCTCTTGATGTCGGCAGAAACGATGCCGCCGTAAAAGATCAGCAATACGAAGAAGGAAATGAAATCTTCCGACGCGTTGCTGAGCTGCGACAATTTTTTGAACATGCCGACATTCGTCATCATGATCGGTGAGATAGAACCGAGTGCGACAAGGAAAAGAGAGACAAGAATGATCCCGAGTGTCCAGTACCGCTTGAATTCCGCCTTGAAGAGTATCAGCATCGTTCTCATGAGATGCGAACTGAAGAGGACGGTGATCCCGGTTTTCTTCTTCTCCGCAAGAAAATCCCTCAGCACAAAAACCGACGGCGGATCGAGCGCAGCAGTCGGCTCATCGAGGAAGACAAGTTTCGGAGAGCCGAGGAACGCGAGCACCAATTCCAGTTTTTGCCTCATCCCTTTTGACAATGCGGAGAGTGTGCGCTTATACGCATCGGTCAGTTCAAAAATGTGAAGGAGATTTTCGATCTCATCTTTTGCATTCGGTATTCCAATAAGATCTGCGTGAAGATGCAAGAATGATTTCACGGTGACATTCTTTGCGCGGAACTGCGTGTCTGCCTGGTAGCCGATCAATTTGCGAGCGTGCATCGATTCGGGATGTTCACCGAATAGTTTTACGTCGCCCGAATTTGCAGGGAGGAAACCAAGCAGGATGCGCATCAGTGTCGACTTTCCCGCGCCGTTGGGACCGATCAGTCCGACCACTTCTCCTTCATTAATAGAGAATGATACATCGCGCAGTGCTTCAACCGGTGGTTTGAAGAGTTGCTTGTACGTTTTTGAAAGATGTTGTGCCGAAATTGCCGGAGTGTCGTTCATATGTTGAATGAAGGTAGAAAAAGTGTACTCGACATTCAAGCATCGAAAATGTCTATTCAAATAAATTGTCATTGCGAGGAGTCCCGATGTGTTTATCGGGACGACGAAGCAATCTTTCTGAACGATCAAGATTGCTTCGCCAAAAAACCTGCCCGACTGTGTCGTTCAGGCGGGCGGCTCGCAATGACCGTGTTTATCATTGGATTTCAAAATAACCCGCTACCTTCAAGGGGTAAAACTTGAGTTCGAGAATTAAAATGAAGACATTCAATCCGATGGAACAATACGATATCACGCTTCTTACGGAATCCCGGTACGTTACACCGTCATCGAGCGATGAGTATGTGCAAAATATTTTACTGGAAGACCTGATCCTTCGCACGGCGCTCGAAAAACACCGATTGCGCGTAGCGCGTATTGATTGGGCTGACAAAAATTTCGACTGGTCGTCCACGCGTATCGCTCTGTTCCGTACGACGTGGGATTACTTCCATCGGTTCAGCGAGTTCTTGCAATGGCTCGACGTTGTTTCAAAACAAACACGGCTGATCAATCCCATTGAATTGATCCGATGGAATGCCGACAAACATTATCTTCGCGATCTGCAGGAGAAAGGAATCAGCATTCCGCCGACGCGCTTTATCGAACGAGGGGAGAGAGTAACTCTGAAAGACTTACATGCAGAGATGAATTGGAAAGAGAGCGTGCTCAAGCCGACCGTTTCGGGCGGAGGTCGCCATACATACAAGTTGCATGCAGAAAATGTGACAGAGCACGAAGAAATTTTTAGATCGCTGATTTCCAACGAAGCGATGATGCTGCAGCCGTATCTGAATTCGGTCGAGACGAAAGGAGAGATCGCATTGATGGTGATCGGCGGGAAATATACGCACGCTGTTTTGAAGAGAGCAAAGCCGGGCGATTTCCGCGTGCAGGATGATTTTGGCGGGACTGTTCATCACTACAAGCCGTCACAAGCGGAGATGCAATTCGCAGAAGAGGTCGTTGCACAATGCGACCCGTTGCCTGCCTATGCGAGAGTCGATCTTATTTTTGACGATCAAAGTCAATCGGTTGTATCGGAACTCGAATTGATCGAACCGGAACTGTGGTTCCGGTTTTATCCGTCCGCTGCCGAAGTGCTTGCTGATGCGATTGCAAAAAATCTTTGATCCGATTTCATTTTTTCCGTATTGCTATTGCAGACACCGATATGTAGATTTGCGACAGTTCCTCGATTCATTGTCACTAAATCATCATACTCTAGTGGCCTCATTCGCTGCTCCTTTTTTGTTCACCGGAATTCATCTATTTATTTTCAAACAGTTTGGAACGGAGGGGTATCTATGAAAGTACGAAATGTTGTTGCTCTTGCGGGCATCGTATTTATTGTTTCTCAGATCGGTTTTTCTCAAAATAATGAAGAACAACAATCCGCAAAATTACCGGTCAAACCGGATGCATGGGGAATGCAATTCCGAATCGGACCGAATCTTTCTCTCGGATCATTCAACGGCATGATGGTATCATTAAAAAAGCATATTAGTGAGACTTCCGCCCTGCGGATTGGGATTGGCGTAGAATTTTACGACAGAGACATGACGGAAGATTTAATGGACTACCGGGCAGATTCACTAATCGCAAAAAGGTGGTACGATAACACAAATAATTCTACGTTTATCACTGTGGTCTCACAATACGTCTGGATGTTTCCCAGTGGAAACAGTGTTGACTTTTTCATTGCCTGCGGCCCGACAATCGGGTACGAAGTGTATGACAACGATGACAAGGCCCGGGAGGAAACTATCCCGAATACTGAAACAAGCATCGATTACAGCACCGAATACACATCATGGCTTTATGGGATGACGAATTCAATCGGTGTGGAGTGGTTTGCCTCAAAAGATCTTTCGCTTCATGCGGAATATGAAGCAAGTTTAGTATATACAACAGTGGAGAGAAAGACGGAGGTACTTAATACGATAAACAACCCGGATTCGAAGTCTTTTCAGAAATTACACCAGCATGCATGGCGTCTTGAAAATAACCTAGTAAAATTTGGGTTGACTGTTTATTTCTGAAACAATGTGTGAACGGAGGAATGATTCTTGACTCGATTGCACTTCGATCCTGCGTTCTTTCTGTTATATTCCGCACTTCGTACGAGGCAATGAATATGAGCTCATTTAAAAATTCAACCGTACTCATCACCGGCGGTGCATCGGGCATCGGCAAGTTGATGGGACAACTCGCTATCGAACGGGGTGCCGCAGCCCTTATCATCCTGGATATCGATAAAAAATCGCTCACCAGTACTGTAAAAGAATTTTCCGGCAAGCATGCAAATGCATACGGGTATACTGTTGACGCATCGAATGCCGGGCAGGTGCGATTTGTCGCGGCAAAAATAAAGAAATAATTCGGTTCCGTCGACATAGTGATCACCAATGCAGGTATCATAATCGGCAAATATTTCCATGAACATTCGCACACAGATATTCAGCGGATCATGTCTATCAACTCGTCAGCACACATGCACGTGACGCTTGAATTTCTTCCCGCAATGATCGAACGGAAGAAAGGACACATTGTGAACATCGCATCGGCAGCCGGAATGGTCGGCAATCCGAAAATGTCAACCTATGCGCAAGCAAGTGGGCGATGATCGGCTGGTCCGATTCGCTCCGACTGGAAATGGAAAAATTAGAGACAAATGTTAATGTGACCTATGCTACTCCGTATTACATCTCAACGGGAATGTTCGACGGAGTGCAAACATCGATCTTCATTCCGATCAACAAACCGGATGCTGCCGCCCGAAAGATCATCGACGCCGTCGAAAAGAATAAAATTTTTGTCCGCATGCCTCCCATTGTGCACATCCTTCCGTTCGTAAAAGGCATTTTGCCGACACGAGCATTCGATCTCATTGTCGGTAAATTCCTGAAAGTGTATACAAGGATGGATGAATTCACGGGAAGGAAATGACAGGCGCATGAACACCATTGCCTCCTTAGTTGCAACGCAGCGATCGTTCTTTAATTACGGCGCAACGAGAGTTCTGGAATATCGGATCAAGCAGCTCCGTCTCTTGGAACGAGTCATGAAAGAGAACGAGCAACTGCTGCCTGATGCGATCCATGCCGATTTAAAGAAATCGCGGTACGACACGTTCTCTTCCGAATTGTCGTTGGTCTACCGAGAGATCTCGTTTATGATAAAGAATGTGGTGCGGTGGAGCAGGAAGCAACGGGTTGGAACGAATCTTGTGAATTTTCCCGCACGAAGTTATTTGCTGCCGGACCCGTACGGCGTTACATACATCGCGGGCGCGTGGAATTTTCCGTATCAGCTGACGTTGATCCCGCTGGTCAATGCACTCGCCGCAGGAAATACTGCCGTTGTTAAACCGAGCGAAGTTTCACCGCATACATCATCGGTGATGGCGAAGATCATCAACGACAACTTTTCTGCCGAGTACGTTCAGGTGGTCGAAGGGGGTGCCGATATTGCAAAAGAAATTCTACGACAGAAATTCGATTACATATTCTTCACCGGCGGATCAAAGATCGGTAAGATCGTCTATGAAGCGGCGGCGAAACATCTTACTCCTGTGACGCTGGAACTCGGCGGAAAAAATCCCGCCTTCATTCTACCCGATTGCAATATCAATGTGACGGCAAAACGGATCGTATGAGAAAAATTTTTCAATGCGGGACAGGCGTGTGTTGCGCCCGATTATATTCTTGTACACTCATCCATCGAGCGGCAATTATTGGATGCAATGAAGCGATTGCTGCAGCAATACTATTCCCAAAACCGGATCGGCGAAAATTTTATGGCAATTGTCAATGAACGCCATTTCGATCGGATAAAAAAACTCACCCACCCCAAAAAAATATTCTACGGCGGCGTGTTCGACAAGTCCCATCTCTTCATCAGTCCGACAATCATGAATGACGTGACATTTGATGATGACATCATGCAAGACGAGATCTTCGGTCCGGTACTGCCGGTGGTGCGGTACGAGAATTTGAATGATACAATCGCGAAAGTAAAGGAGTATCCGAAGCCACTGTCGCTCTATGTGTTCGGTTCAAACGGGAAAGAAAAAGAGCGGCTCTTCAACGAGTTGTCGTTCGGCGGCGGATCGCTGAACGATGCGGCGATGTACTTTGTGAACGACCATTTGCCTCTCGGCGGCATCGGTGCCAGCGGTATCGGTTCGTATCACGTATTTGAAGGATTCAGAACGTTCTCCAATTACAAAGCGATCATGGAGAAATCGGCACGGATCGAATTTTGGCTTCTAAAATCGCCGCCGTACAGTGCGTGGAAGGAGAAACTGTTGAGACTGTTGATTGAAAAGTTTTAATTGCTCCCAAATTCTTTCCGGGAACGATAAGGATCGTAAAGATTCTCTATCATCCGCCAGCAAGAAAATTGTTGGAAACTCCCACTCTTTTTAGCATATTTCATCCGACCCCAATCACCCTTCCACAGAAAGGATGAGAGGGGTTTTTCATTACAATTTTTCACAACGGAGTAACGATGATTATGACACTTGTGTTGGGCACATTGCTGATGGTCAATTCCGATGTCGCTTCAATGGACGACACGCCATTTTTGACCGGAATCGCGTCCGCAGACGATCTTACGAAGAAGCAGGATGACCATCTTGCCAAGGCAAAAGAGGCGCTGGATAAAATGCTTTCCGTGAAAGGAAGGCGCACAATAGACAATACGCTGAAACCGTACGACGAAATTCTCATCCATCTGGATGCGGTAGGGAACCAATCGTCGCTGATGGAAAATACTCATCCCGATGAGCAGATGAGAAAAACGGCGGAGCAATTCAGCCAGAAAGCGGCGGCATTCGGCGCGGAGTTGTCGTTGAATCGTGGCGTATATGACGCTCTTGTTGCGATGGATATGTCCAAAGCGGATGAGAAAACAAAATTTTACGTGCAGAAAACACTCCGCGACTTCCGTCTTGCCGGTGTTGATAAAGATGATGAGACACGAAAGAAAATCAAAGCGCTCCGCGATGAACTGGTCTTGATCGGACAGGATTTCGCCCGCAACATCCGGGAAGATGTCCGCACCGTGAAAGTGACCGACGTGAAAGAGCTCGACGGGCTTCCGCAGGATTACATCGACCGTCACAAACCCGATTCAAGCGGCGTTATTACGCTGACGATCAATTATCCCGATGCAGTCCCTGTTTTTACGTACGCAAAAAGTGAGGAGCTGCGCAAAAGGATGTACATGGAATACAATAATCGTGCGTACCCAAAGAATATCGAAGTGCTCGATACGCTAATCGCGAAACGGGATGAACTTGCGAAACTGCTCGGCTTCCCGAATTGGGCTGCGTGCGTCACTGCGGATAAAATGGTCGGAAGCGAGAAGAATGCGGCGGAGTTCATCGAAAAGATTGCCGCTGCATCCGAAGCAAAATCCAAAGTCGATTACAAACAACTGCTCGCTCGAAAACAAAAAGATGTTCCGAATGCAATGGAAGTGAATCCCTGGGAGTCGGGCTACTATTCCGAATTGTTGCGGAAGAGCGAATACGATTTTGACGGGCAGAAAGTCCGTCCATACCTTCCGTACGACAAAGTAAAAGATGGAGTGCTTGCAACGACAGGTAAATTATTCGGCGTCGAGTTCAAACGAAATACCACCGCACCCGTGTGGCACGAATCGGTTGAATGTTATGAAATGTTCGAAAGCGGAAAACTTGTCGGGCGATTCTACCTCGACATGCATCCGCGTGAAAATAAATACAATCACGCTGCGCAGTTCAATATCCGGAACGGCGTGGCAGGAAAACAATTTCCGGAAGCGGCGCTGCTGTGTAATTTTCCCGGCGGTGAAAAGAACGATCCGGGATTGATGGAACATGGCGATGTCGAAACATTCTTCCACGAATTCGGACATTTACTGCACACATTGTTTGCGGGTCGTCAGCCGTGGATGGGGATCACCGGCATCTCCACCGAGTGGGATTTTGTCGAAGCACCGTCGCAATTATTGGAAGAGTGGGCGTGGGATGCTTCGGTGCTGCAGACCTTCGCAACGCATCATCAAACGAATGAACCGATCCCGACCGAACTTGTCAAACAGATGAAACGTGCCGATGAATTCGGCAAGGGATTGCAGGTGCGGCAGCAGATGTTCTATGCGAAGTTGTCACTATCATGTTATGACCGCGATCCGAAAGAAGTAAATACTGATGCACTTGCAAAAGAATTGCGCGCACGATATACTCCGTACAAATGTGTTGAGGGGACGCATTTCCAAACGTCGTTCGGTCATCTTGACGGTTACTCCGCCATCTATTATACATACATGTGGTCGCTTGTGATTGCCAAAGATCTCTATACGAAATTCGATACAAAGAATATGATGGCTCCCGGCATCGCAAAGAAATATCGGGATACGATCTTGGCGCAGGGCGGCTCCCGTCCTGCCGGTGCAATGGTGAAAGAATTTCTCGGCAGAGATTTCAATTTTGACGGCTGGAAGAAGTGGCTGGAGAATTGATCTGACCAAGCAGAGAAGATTTTCCAAATCTTGAAGATTTGGAAAATCTTGCTGTGGAGAGTCGCATTATTTTTGCTTTAAAGAATAACTAACTCTATAATTTTCAAAGACTTAGTTTTTAAATTATTTTTGCTTTGGTGAGAAAAATGATAAAAATGAGAAACGAGAGATCGAATTAAATTTGCTTTAAAGTTGAAAAGTGCGGTTTGTACAATAAATTCGCCGTACTGCAGTAGTAAGATATTTTTTCAAAATGCCGAATCCGTTTAGAATTCGGCATTTCCATTTCTGCACATCTCTGACGTAATGTCATTTTAGACCATCATCAATGATCGTTTGAATGTCCGGCGAAACCGGATTATCGTCGATCCATTTTTGGTATGAATCATTACCCAAGAAATCAACAACCTCGCCTTTGTCGATTAGATCATAGATCGAATTGTAAATTGTCTCGCTGGAGATCCGCTCGAACTGGTACTGATGCAGGAATTGCGGTGTGCATCGGCAGTTGAAACTGATCGGTGGAAACGGACCATACTTAAATAATTTTCCATTGAGATTTCGATGGCTTTGACGAGTTCTATTATCCAACACCGAAACATATCGCCAAACCGGAAACCGCTCCTTCACCTGATCTATTTGTTTCACCTGCCCGGCAGTGTACGCAGTGAAAAGGTTTGTCCGGAAGATCGTATCTAAACGAATCGGCTTTTCAGGTGTGATGCCATACCTGATGAAGAGTTCCTTAAACTGATTCGAAAATTCCTCGTAACTCGTCCCTTCACTGATCGCTCGTTCGAACTCATATTTCACTGCATCGATAAATTTCTGATTCTCAATTCCACCGATCCGAAACGCTCTCCTTCGAAACTCGGCAAGTGCCTCTTCCGGCGTCAAATCAAAAGAAACGTTGACCCTACCTTTATCGGCTGCAGCAATCCATACCATGCTGTCGGCACGGGAATAGAATTTCCCGACCTTGAATTTCGCAGAAACAACCTGTGCTTTCTCACTGTAGTATTTGTCCTTTTCAGCGACAAAACTCCTGCCGATTGAATCTGCCGATAACAGTCCGATGCGAATTTTTTCAGCGAGTGCATTGACAAATTCTTCCGACACAAGCGAAGGAATCTGTTTCCGAAACTCATCCATCGATGCTGACTCTCGAAGCATCCGTTCAACGATCCCAATAAGAATGTCATAGACAGGAACTGATTCATCGATTTGTTTCGTCGTAAATTCATCAAGCGTTTGCACATACTCATCGTCATCAAAAATTAGAGTTTTTTTTTACTCCCGCTCGCAGCGATTTCTTTTAATCCGAATTGTGTCCCAAACGGTATCCCAGCCGGTGCCGGAGTGATCACTTCCTCACCATCTTGAGGTTGTGGAATGCCGAGCTGCTCGTAGTAATGACGAGTACTGATTGGCACCCGGGAATTATTCATAATGTCCTGCTCTTCCTTCCGGTTCTTCGGTGGAACAAGAACCGTTTTGTAGGAAGGATATTTCTCTTGCTGACCGAACTGGAAGTTCACCAAAGGCACGACCAACTGATCGGTGATCTCATAATCCAACGACTGTGCATCATTCTCAATCAGGTCGAACCGGACATTTTCAGCATTCGTTTCTCCGCCAAGTTTACCCGGGGTCGAATCGATTGCTCCCGTATGTCCGAGAATGGCTTTCGAATCCTGAGCATCACAATAAGCTGCGAGGTCTTGATAGAGCTGTATCGATGCCGCTTTCTGCACCGCTTCAACGAATTCGATCTTTGTCGTATCGGAAATGATCGCCGATGCATCCTGTGCGATCGTTTGAAGCGCTCTGAGGAGATCGTTTTTTTCATCTTCACCGGCACCCGTGCCATATTTCCCGATCCGAAGTGGTAGTCCATACACCTCTGCAAATTGCACCCACGATTTAACATCGAAATTTTTAAAAAGGTAATACCAGGTCACAGTCCGCATGATCGATGCGCGTCCCGGATAGCCGGATCGAGCTTTCACAATCGGTATGAACCATTTGAACGGTTCCAATTCCACGCCATCGACCAGCGCTTCGTCCGTGATGCGTCGTATCTTATTGAGATCTGATTTCGGATCTGTCGCAAGTCCGAACCGAAAATTCTTTTGATGCAGCAACTCAAACCGATCAATGTACACATTATTTGCCGGATCGATCTTCCACATAATCTGCTGTGCAGAAAAGCCTTTCGGCACAGCATCCAACGCATCTTCTCTGAATGTGTGGAATCGTTTTATATTGTTGAATACATTACGGACATACTCTGCAATCTCTTTATCGTGTCTCTCTTCCGATGCTGGCATGATCTGGTAATCACGCTTTGAGACTGCAAGTTTCCTCGACTGGAACGCTCCGAAGATGTGCGGGTCCTTTTCCATGATCTCTTCGAACAACTCCATCTGTCGGGAAATATTTCCTTCATCTGCTTCCTTAAGAATGGTTGCGAGCGTATCCGGAGTCAGTCCGTTGGACGGATACGTTCCCCAACGATTAAAGAGTGACACCGTTGAGATCTCATTCGTGTCCGGCCTCCGCAATTGTTCCTTCGCCGCCTTCAACGCAAGTCGTGCCCGGGAGAAAATGTTGTTGTTCATAATTGGTAACTCACTTGAATTTTGATTGTGCGCTGCGTGTCTGAATAATTCCACATCATTAGTGGCGTAACAGTAAGATCGTGATAGAACTGATACCCGGCTCCAACTCCGATGCTGTGCAGATCTGCTGCAATGACCGGCGCGGAGAATTTCTCATTGATTCTAATCAAAGAGAGTGACACCGCTGGATCTATTTCCGACTCTGCATTCAGTGTCACTCCAAAACCGTAAAATAATCCGAACTGCAACAGTGGTGGAACGTAATCGAAAACATTCACGGCTATGGAATCTGTTTGTTTCGGCACCAGTACCTCACCGCTTTTTGTCAAAATGATGACCAATGTATCGCTGGTCGACAATTTACGTACTTTGATCACCCGCTTCACATCTCTTTCTTTCACTCCTATCGGGAGTTTTGAAACTGGTTTTACCGGATCTTCAAACGGCGTTGACGGCGGTTTATATTCGTTCATCGTTATCGGCAAATATGCGCTGTCCCGGGGAACCACGACGAGGTCGGATGTTTTCCCGACCTCGCCGCAATCCTTCAACGTGGCGCAAACGTACGCGATTGTGAGGCAAAAAACGATGTAACCCGCGTATTTAAATACATCTTTCATGCTGCCTTCAGAAGTTTTTCTAATCGTGGTCGCATGATTCTGTTGACGTACTTCTTGTTGATGTCGATCCCGATTGCTTTTCGTCTCAACTTCAACGCAGCAACCAGCGTCGTTCCGCTACCCGCGAACGGATCAAGAACCACATCACCTTTTTTTGTCCCTGCTTTAATACAGATCATCGGGATGTCTTCAGGGAAGGTCGCATAGTGTTCAAACTTGGAATGCTTCAAAGAGATGATCCACACACTTCGTTTGTTGCGAGTCGTCGGGTTCTTATCCGCCCACTTCGCCGTTCCTTTTTGCGTGTGTCCCATCAAAGCGGAATAGCGATGGAATGATGCACCGCGTTTTCCTCTTTTCAGACTCTCCGGTTTGATCGGCTCGGCTATTGCTTCCTGATCGTAGTAATATTTTTTCCGCTTTGTCAGCAGAAAAATATACTCGTGAGCTTTTGTCGGTCGATCTCGAACGCTCTCGACCATTGGATTTGTTTTATACCAAATGATGTCGCTCCGTAAGTACCAACCGGCATCACGCAGAGCGAACGCAACAGACCACGGGATTCCGATCAGATCCTTCGGTTTCAGACCAAGCACTTTGTAATTGACGGGAATCCGTTTTATCGAATGCAGCGAACCGCGGTTTCCTTTCTGCACCGTTGAGAGTGTCGATACTTTTTGTCCTGCACTCTGGTTGCTGCCGACGTAGGTGTCGCCGAGGTTCAACCACAGAGTACCGTCATCCTTGAGTACCCGCTTCACTTCAGAAAAGATCGCTACAAGTTTGGAAACGAATTCTTTCGGTGACGATTCTTGTCCGAGTTGCCCGTCGACTCCATAGTCTCTCAATCCCCAATATGGAGGTGATGTCACGACACACTGAACGCTCCGGCTTTTCATTCGCCGGAGTTGTTCATACGCATCGCCGAGAAGAAGTTGGTATTTCATCGTGCCAACTCCTTTCTCCGCTTTGTCGCTTTTGAATTGCGATGCTCCTTTATTGCAGGTCGATCTGCATCGTACACCGGCGCGTGACGTTGTACCCGGGGCAGAGCATAGTTGCTGACGAGAATCTCGTTGCGGGGCTTGAGATTATTATTCTTCGCAAGTGTCACACGGACTTTGATGCGCTTGATGTTGAATCCCTTGAACAGTTTCAGTACAAACGGATCGTCATTGCAGGACAAAAGGAACTTCGCTTTGATGTTGCCGAGAATGGACCGGAATTGTTCCCACTCTTCAGTCGACAGCTGATTGTAATTGCTGCTGCCTCCTGCAGTATTCGGGTACGGCGGATCGAGATAGAACAGCGTCTCCGGAGAGTCGTAATTCTTGATGCATGCTTCGAACGAACTGCATTCAACATGCACTCCCGATAATCGCTCCGATACCTGATCAAGAAACTTTCGTGAACTCGTTACAGAGTGGATGCCTTCCTTACACATTCCGAAATTCATGCCGCGCGCACCGAACGAGTCCTGCAGCCGGGCCCAAAACATGATCGCACGCTCGACCTCGTCTGCAGGTAATTTTTCTGCAAACCGGAATTCATTCCACAACGTTCTGCTGTGTATCCAGTTTTTCGCTCTCTCAGATAATTCCGCAGGACGATGTTTTACGACACGGAAAAAATTGACGAGCATTTCATTCTTGTCGTTGAAAACCTCGCCCTTCGATCTTTCTTTCGACAGCAGTATCGCTGCTGACCCGCCAAACACATCAACGTACGTTGTGTGCTCGGGAAACGCCGACACCACAAGATGACGGATCGTCCACTTGCCCCCTGGATATGCGAATAGTTTGTTCATTACTTCAGCACCTCTCTATAGTGATAGATTTGTGATGTACTGGAGTTCGAACAATTTTTAATATTAAATACCGCGTTCATAATTCGCTTTTACTCGCTGCTTCAGGTTCAACCATACCTCGCCGTTTGGCTTCACTCGCACGTCAAAAAAGAGATCGAGGAATCTGAATAAAACCTTATGCTCATTCCGTTTAAAGTGGATTTGAACTCTCTTTTTTTTCTTGAACTCTACAACCCACGCGATGGAAAATGTTGCGATGATGAATGCTTTTAATCGTCTCATTAGAACGCTCCTTTCTTGAATCGTGCTTGCCGTTTCTGTCCGGATTTGTATTCTACCGCCGATGAACCAAGCGGGAATTGCTGAATCAGTCTGTAACACTCGTAAAGAGCGTCCGGTCCGTCATCGCCAAGTCCGCCGCGTTTCACCGGAGTTTTATCCGGGAAGTTTTTAAATTGGCGGATCAGTAACTGCTGATCGCCTTCCGAGGCATCGAACTCCAATAGACCGCTTCGCACCACGGGGACGAGACTCTCGATCTTCGCATCTTTATTCTCGACCTTCTCAACCATGTGCAGCGGTATCGGTCCGTGCGTTACCATCATTCGCCGGTAGTCGCGTTCGAGCAGCATCGCAAATCCAATCCCTTCAAGTCCGAATATTTTATTTTTATAGAGCGATTGCATTCTGAACGACTCGTCCAGCATCTCGTCAATCGATGCCTGCCGTATCCACGCGTGCACGCAGAGTATTTTAAACATCGGCTGCTTCGGCACGCCGAGCGTGATCAATGCTTTATAATCCGATGCGATCTTCACAGACGGATCTCCGAACGACCAGTGAATGATCTCAACCTTCTTCATGTACTGGACCGGGGAATAATAATGGAAATCGTCGTCTCTGAACTTCGCATTCTTCTTGTCTTTCGGTCGCATCATCATTTCCGCTTCGAACGTATCCGGATCTGCAGCACGCTCTTTCAATAATCGTATCGTCGGATGACGGAATTCCCACGCCGATTTTTCCAGGTCGGGCAATTTGTTCATCTTGCATTCGTGAGCGATCTCCCGTTCCTCTTCTGTCTTTTTTGGATTGACAACAAGCGCACGGAAGATATGCAAACCGTACCCCAGCTTTGCCGCGTTCACTGCAAGTTCGTGTTCAACGCTCTGTTTGCTCACATAATTGCCGAGCAGCATTGCACCCCAACGCGTATTTTGTTTCGTGGGATCGAACACGTCGTTGATGAGAAGCCAGTCGGGACGGTGACCGAAGTTTTCCGTGCCACGCATCGTCATATCGCGTCCGAATGCTTTTACCTTCACACCGGTATTGGTGATGAATTCATTTTCCTCCCACTTTGTGGACCCGACAAGATTTCCGTAATCGGAGATCAATCGCTCGTTGTGTTCAAACTCTAATTTTATCGGGATGATCTTCGACGTTGCATGCTCCTCTGTAAAGGCAGTGTGTGTATGGTACCAGATCTCTTTTGAGACGATCTTTCGGATCGTTTCAACTTTAGCAATGAGAGTATCCTTTGCAGATTCACGGAAGGCGAAGAGCAATTCGAATTTATTTTTGAGTTGAGCAATGTCGAAGAAATCGGAATGACACTCTGCAAATCCCGCTTTTACCCAATCGATGTTTGCTGCAGGGTCCTTCCACACCTCTTTAAATCCATCGGCAAGCATGATATAGTGGGGGAAGTACGTTGATGCAAAGAAGAACGGATCGGCAGCCGAACGTTTTTTCCTCGCCTCCTTCTTTGAAGTCGAATCGTTGATGAACGGCGTTGCCTGTTTCTGAATATCCTCGATCAGACGGGCAAATTCTTTTTCAAATATTTTTTGCGATGTTGCTTTTGCCATAGACTTTTCTATTCCCCTTGCAGCGTTGCCGTATTAATATCCCCTCCGTTGGAGGGGGATTAAGGGGGAGGCTACGCATCCGGATACTGTTTCGAGACCCACTTTGGAAATTCGTTGAAGTACGCAATAAAGTCGTTCACCTTATCCGGATATTCCGAGCGGATGAATTTCACGAACTCATGCATGCCGAGAAGGATCGTCCCGCGCCTGTCGATGTCCTTGCCCATCTCACTGACAGTTTTAATCATACCTCGCAGCATGTCGAGATCTTCTTTTGCTATGCCCGGCTGCGATGCTACTTCTTGGAATTTCTGAGCGAGTAAATCCTGAAAATTTTTGAATGCTTCAAATTTCGTCAGCACTTTATCCGTGCGGTACTGTTTCCACCCGCCATCCTTGATCCATCGGTACACCGTTTGCAACGGAACGCCGAGTTGAACATGAATCTCTTTCGCGTTCCTCCGGTCCTGTTCATACATCAGTTGCGCGACTGTTTTCTCTTCTTCGTATGCCATAATGGTTTAAAATAATAAAGCCCCGATGTCGTGATATGCTCACGAGATCGGGGCTCCGTATTATTGGATAACCTCGATTACAATGTATTTAATTCAATCCAGATATTATTGGAATTCTGGATATTGACTTGGATGACCGACGCTTACAATCTTGACATCCTTAGGATCGGGCTTCGGACAAGAAATCCCGGGGAAACTATTGATGATGATGCTAATGTCCTTTGTTGATTCGCTGGTTTCACAATGTAAGAAATAACTGAAAGTATTTCCGGTAATCAACTTTTGTTCAAACAAACCGGTTGTATATGCTGTGAAAGTTGGCGAAGTAAATTTCTTAAAAAGATCAAGAAATATTTTTTTCTTTTCCTCTAACTGTGTACCAACAGATATTTTAAATTCGATCCAAATCATCTAACGAAAGTTAATGATTTTTTTTCCTATGCACAAATTTCGTCTGTGTTTGTATCGAGATTCCTTCGGGAACACCATTTGTCCTTTTCGTGGGATTCCAATCCTCAGCAGTAAGATTAGGTGCGAACACAGCCCACGACGCAAATTTGGTACCATCGAAATTTATTTCAATCTTCACGGGACTGTTGTGCTGATAAATCTTTTTCAACAGACCCAGCAACTCGTAATATTTAAATTCCCGCTCTTTCTGTTTCTCAATCTCGGACATTCGCACTCCTTGAAATTAGTGTAACTCGAATATGGTTGATTGAGTAACAAGATGCATAGATAAAAAAGCCGGACAACTTCTGTTCACGCTCCAGTACAGGAAACGCCCCGCCGCTCACGCTGCACGGGGAAGTTGCCCGGCAAGTTTCTGCCGAGCAGCCTGTACTGGATTTGAACCTTTTGAACATATTGAATGTATAAAAAATATTTTTCAATCTGAAATGCCTTACATCATTAGGAGATAACACCATCTTATCTCTCCTGCAAAATCTTCTGATTCGTAAAAATCGTATCATTCAAATAATCCGCTCCCCGGTCCGTCAGCGTGATCGACGCCAGTTTACCCGCGTGGTCGTTATGGATCGTGATCCACTCCGATGCCGCAAGCATTTCAATCTGTTTGAACATATCCGCATAAAATGCCGAACGGTTCACCTCAGTCGTTTTCGGGATGATAAAGTTCCTTCCCGCTTTCGTGCATACGCGTACTATCTCTCCGAACTTCATTTCCGGACGCTGCTTTCCCTCCTTTAACTGCTGCTGCAGTTCGTACAGAATAACATGATCGAAATTGGTGATTGCCCTGGTGTTCATTATTCATCCCCCCTGGGATAATCGTTATTATGTTCGTCATCTGGTGCGCTCAATTGACGAGAGGCGGGAATGTACGGCAGCACCGGATATTCAATTCTCGCAGCGATGAATTTTCGGCACCACTCTTCCGTTGTCGGTTGAATGCTGAATATCGATTGCGGAGAGTAAAGAACAGAGTGTGAGTATCCTTCGGTCGGATTCGGAACATCGATCTGCAGCATCACTGAGACTCCTACCTTCCGTTCGGAAACTCTCCCTGCAATTTTCTGATGTCCCATGATCTCAACATATGCCCAGGTCTCAATGGTCTCCTGGTTCTTGTCGATGAGAATGTTTTCGTTCGTCATGAGGTCCTTTCTTGGTTTGTTGGTAAATAATCCTTCAGTGTTGGAATTTTATTGAGCACGTTGTTCACCGGGAATTTTGTTCTGCACTTTGAACAGATCCCGTTCTGGTCTTTGTGCTGCAGCCAGCGAGATCTCAAATGACGCATCTCGTGCTTGCACTCCGGATTCGCGCAGATATACGTCAACCATCCGTCACTCTCCGCTTCACGCTTCTCCGGCTTGTGCTTTTTAAATGATCCGAATTGTTTCAATAAATATGAAAAGTGGAATCCTCTCTCCGTCGCCGCGAACTCATCCTGGAAGAACGCGTTCACTTCTTCCGTGAATGCTTCTACACTCGGAATCTCCGGCGCGCCGGTATCCGGATCGACCCAATATTTTTGCGCATGTTGATTGAGCATCGCCTTCAGTGCACCGAACCCGAGTTTGCAGATCTCGCCGGTAACTTCCTTGTATCTATAAAAGAAGATTCCGGAGAATGATTGCTGCCACGTATTTTTCGGCACCGGCGAATTATCTCCCCCTTGCGCTGGCGCGCCGTGCGCAGGAGAAGGGGGTGATCCTGCTTCAGCAGGATCGGGGGATGTCAGCAATGTCAGTTGTGCGTTATTCATCTTTTAATTTTTTGGAATCGAATTCAATATAAGTTTCTGTCGGACGTTCACTGCTAAACAATGGCCGATACGGTTTGTATGTGATCGTAACTTCTTTCTGCAGCCGGCCGCTCCCTCCGCACCGGTTGCAATCAAGTGTATCCGGATCGTCGCGGTCAAGTTTATTTTTGTTCGGAATCTTCCCGGTGCCGCCGCAGCGGACGCATAATTCAATATCTTTTTTTGTGTGATTGAATTGCATATTAACTGTCATCATGAGGCATTCTCCGTTTGTATCACTTCCCATTCTGTAACGATCTTGCCGGTAATTGTGCAGACGCGTTTCTCTTTTGATGCTTTCATCTTTCCGTACTGACGCAATTCAAAATTCCTCGCATTCACTGTTGACGCTTCCCATTTATCTTTCGGCTCCGGATACATCGCTTTCAAATATGTTGATACTTCTTTGTTCGTGGATGGACCGAGGAACGCGAACGCATCAAACACAATCTGGCAGTCATCGTTCAATTGCACTTCGTTGATCTTCTGGCTCACCCGGTGCAACCGCTTCGCATCGTTGCCGGTCGGAATCGATTTCGGCGCCGCGTCAAACCGACTTTGTGTTTTATTCGAAAGCGTTTTATTCGCCGATTCAAACAACGGCAAACCGGCAGTCACGCCGTGCTGTTCGATCACTTCCTCGCGGAAATTATTTTTTCGGAACTCGGTCATTCAGACTTTTATCAATTGCATTCTCCACTGATGCAATTCCCAATCTCGTGGATCGACTTCTTTTATTAAGCGATAGATCTCCGCGATTTGATCGTTTCCATAATCTTTATGAATCACTATCAGTGGATTGATCTTTCCGTGACCGCAGCAATGTGACAACGTTTGAATGTGATTGTCCCACAAATGCTGAATGACATGAGTGCAACACAGATCACAAGAAATGGATCGAGTTTCTTTCGTTATGTCGATATGTGCCGGAAGTGGCAACGTGACTTGATGTGAGAAATCCTCTTTATGCACGCACATCAGAACTTCCGGTCCTTTCTGTGGATCATATATTCCTCAGTCTTGATGAATTCAATTCCTTTGTCCCAATCAAGGATTTCTCCGAATCGGGCAGCGATGCATTGTTCCGCTTCATGTAGGTTGAATGCCGTTACGTACGATTTCTTCCTGGTATTGTATCGCTTGTCCCAATAATAAAAGTAGAATAGATCTTCTTGGATTTTGTCAGGAACCGCTGGGTGATATTTGTCGAGATACTTCTCAACCAGTGCACCGCCGTCACTCACTGCAAGATTGCTGTACTGCATTTCTTCCCGCACAGTGTGTGCGCAGTTCATGCAGATCAATCCGACAGTCTGCGTCCCTTCGATGATCGGATGCCACGAATGCAATCCGTAAGGACATTCTTTATTGAGCTCGATTGACATTTCTTTCCCCTTTGAATTGTTTTATGAATTGCTTTCCTTCGTTCGTCAATGACCACCACGCCAGTCTGTCGTAGCGGCCTGTGCGTACGTAATTTTCACGGAATGAATAAAAGAGAAGTCCGCGCACCACATACACGGAGACCTGTTTCCCTTGCTTCGCAAACTCGCCAACGATCTCTGCGGTTGTCGCGTTATCGCATCCGGGCGGCGTCAGTTGGTTCAGCATCAACAGTACCCGCACGCGTTCGCTGTCGTTGAAGATCGTCTCATTCGCAACGGTAAGATTCTTGAAACGCTTCTCAACCAGCGCGCGCTCTCCCCGGGAGAGATCGTCCGGATGCGGCAGCCGATGGAGTTCTTCTCTTTTTGCACGCAGCATGTTTGCAACGTCGTCATCGCTTTTAAAAGTGTAATGCGCTTTCTTGCCGGTTGCCTTCTCAACTGCCTGCTGCCACGCAATGCCGCGCGTGGCAAGGACCCTGAACGTCGACTGTCCGCATTCATGCGACAGCGGCACGCGTCCGTGCGTGTCATAAAATTCTTTGATTCGTTTCAGATACCGCTCAATTGGGTACGGCTTTTTGTGTGATGTTCTAGGCATGTTCCTCCTGTTGCTCCTCATCAATTGATTGGGGGAGCGTTTCCTGATTGAGATAATTCTGAATGACAAGCGTCGCGGCGAGCGCAGCATCGGCAATGGCTCGCGGCGGTACGTTGTAATATTTCTTTGCGAGAAAATTTATTGCATCGGCAAAGTCCGAATGCATTTCTACGTGCTTCGGGTACCGACGGCGATGAACGGTAACGACCGCCTGTATCTTTGGACTGGTGAATTTCTCTCTGGTGATCGATAGACGTTCCTTCGTGATTATATCCTGGAAGAAAACGAATTGTCCGTCCGTATCTATAAATTGCACTCCGGCTTCTGTGCATACTTCTTGAATTTTTTCTATCTCTGATTTCATGTGCGTACTGTGATCTTTAAATATTGTCTGAGCATTTTCAGATACATTCTTTGATCCGGTTTGGAATCAAATTGAGCATTGATCGGCGGCGGCATCTTCCGGTGTTGATTATAGTATCCACGAATAAAATTGTAACACGGCACACAATACTTCCTCTTTGATTTCGGCTTTTCATACTTTTCGCCGCAACGCTCGCAGATCTTTGTTTGTAATTCATCTGATTTCATTTTCTAAATTCCCCTTTGCGGGACGCCGGGAGTCGAACCCGGCTTCACCTTTGGACTATGGTTCCACTCGGTGAATACCTCACCGTCCCTGGTGCGTATGGGCGTCCACCATCGCGGACACGCACTTACTTTTCTTTTTCAAGAATTTCTGCATCGAACGTTTGCTTGTACTTCTTGGTGACGAGATTGGATTTTTCTGCATTCTCCTTCTGATCTTTGATCTTCAGTAGCAGGTCGTCGATAATCTTCTGGATACTCTCCGGGTAGATAGTCTCTTTCAACTTACTCGTGATGTGGAACTTCACGCCGTCGATGGTAGTAATTTTGTCCGGAATCGCGTTGAGTTCCTTCTTTGCATCTTTGCGCAGTTCCTTCATTGCCGCCTCGTGTTTGGCTGCTGCCAAAAGATGCTGTGCGTATTGTTTGAGTGCCGATGCCATACTGCTTTCTCCTTATGCCTGTGCTGCTGTTAGTTTATTGAATTGTGATTCGTTATAAATTTCGATACGGAACAAGCGCGCGATCTCTTGTGAGAGAATCCGTTGATCTCGCAGCGAGAACTTCAATGCCTCGAGCACGTCTGCCTTGCCGTCATTCTGTTTCAGCGTTTGGATGAACAAGGTGTTCTCTTGCCGGTATTTTGACAATGCGACCAATTCGCTCTCGGCGGGAAAGAGACGCATTGCCTCGCTGCGTAATTGATCAAGTCGTTTGCTGTCGGCAAGATCTTGAGACATCTCTTCGTCTTTGCCGTGAAGATGGTGCGCACCGAAGATCGCGTATAGTGTTGCTGCGAGCATAACGATTCCTACTATAAGTGCAGGGTGCATGGTTAACTCCTTTCAATGCCCTCACCCTGTCCCTCTCCCAAAGGGAGAGGGGAAGTGACGGGCGATTTAGTTTGTGAATTGACATCTGACTTCTGACTACTGATTTCTGATTTCTGTTTCCGGTGAAAATGTGTCTTGTATCTATACTCTTTCAGTTCCGCATCGCTCATCCGGATCTTCCCGGCATCGATGTCCTTGTCAATTATAGAGATCATCCCGCGGATCACTTTCGATAGTTCTGTCGTGTCGCACTTCGATGTGTGCGACTTCTTCACGATCTTCAGCATGAAGGATGACGTGTCGCTCCATTTCCATTTCAAATGATCCATCAGGCGAGCGATGAACCGTTCCTGCGCGTCGTTCTTCTTCTGTTCGCGCGTGGACGGATTCTTTTTCTTATCGGCGAGATTGCGAAGGTGCAACAACACAAGGTTCGCCGTCTCGTCATCCTTAATGTTCCGAACGAACCCGCCGCTCTCCGGAGCGATGCTCCGTACGATTGTGCGGTAAACGTCGTCGGCTAGTTTCAGTTTGCCGTGTGCCAGGAAGCCGATTTCTTTATTTATTTGGGAGCGGATCATCCCTTTACGATCTCACAATCATTTTTTGAAATCTTGTACATGTTATCGATGCCGTTGGACCGGACGTAATAATTCCATCGATCTTTCGATGTTACAACAAACGATCTCCGGCGGTCGAGATACCAGTAATCCATTCTGGCAGAATGACTGATCCTGATTTTCATTTTGCCTCCAGCATTTTATCAACGGATTCATATTGTTCCTTCTTCCGCAGTATTGCACGCGCCAGTGTCTTGTCCTCTTCCGTCACAACGAATGTTCCGTAGAACCTGTGCGTGAACATCGGCAGCGGATTCCCTTCGCGGAATTTTTGAATGCCGTCAAATCGCACATCGTATCTCGCAGCTTGCGCACGCCATTGTTGTTCGGTCATAATCAGTCCACTAAATAAGAGTAAGCCATTTCAACGCAATCGCTGTCGATCTTTTTCTTGTTGCTCATTTGCATCACATCGTATGACCGCGTCATCAGTGCAACGAGCGACGCGACGCCGAATTTCCGCACCGACCAATCCCACATCTCTTTCAGATCCTGTCCGTCGAGATTATGCGTCCACATATCGACGATCTTCTTCGCTTCTTGCTGTGTGATCTCTCCGATCTCGCGTGTGATGCGTATGCGTCTCCGCAAGTAGCCGAGCGTCGGATCGAGTAAAAGTTTTTTCAACCGGTCTGTGCCGGCGAGAACGATTGCGCAGCGTTCCGCAGATTCGTCACCGTGAATGTCTTTCAGGATTGCGAGCGTGCGAGGTTTCAGATTGTCCGCCTCGTCGATCACGAGCAGTTTCGGGTACCGCTGCAATTCGCGGATGATAGTGTATAACTTATCATCCGTCGATCCGGACATCTTCGAAGAAATGTTCAGCGCATCGGCGAGCCGGTGCAGCAGCGATGCTGCGGATGTTGTCGATGTGAGTTCCAGGTAGAGAGCAAAATCGGAATTGAGCGCAACGAATCGCGAGAGCGCTTTCGATTTCCCCCTTCCGAACAACCCGGTGATGCGTGCCATTTCTTTCCGCTTCCAGGCGAGCATCATCGTTGCATGGATCTCTTTCACAACGCCCGTTTCAACGACGGCGTTCTTTGCGAGCCAGTTCCGATAGAAACGTGCGAGCGCATCTTCGATCTTCTCAACATCGCCTTCATAACTGTCCGACAACGCTTGCGATATTACCGATGTAGAGTACCGTGTGAACTTTGAAATATCTCGCTGAGATATTTCTCCTTCAGTCAGGAGTTGATTCAATCGTTTACGGACCTCGTCGGAATTGCCGGAAGAGATCTTCGATTGTTCGATCAACTCCATCCGTGTTGCTGCATTTGGCGCCATAGTATTGTTCCCCGCTTAATAGTTATCTGATTTTAGAAACCTGATCCATCGTCAACGGCATCGAATTCTTTTTCCGTCGTGAACGTTGTTCCACTTCTACCCTTACTTTTTCCTGGTCAAGATGCGTTTGAGTCTCATTCGCACGCTCTTCAAAGCCGGTTCGAATGATCATCACAGGAGCTTCTTTCTGCAGCAGCGCAGCATCAACCGGCTGCGTGTTCATCAATTCGCCGTGCAGCAGCATCATCTTTGCATCTGTTTTCGAGAGTCCGTTGCGGAATCCGGCGATCTGTTCGCGCATCTGTTTCTCGCTGCGTGTACGGTCGGCGAGTATCGTTTGGAAACCGCGCGCATCTTTGCCGATCATTTCTTTGTTGCAAGCGACCGCAGCAAATTCTCCGTCAACGTACACCGATACGAATCCGAGATCTGTCGGATCGTAATAGACATCGGCGCGTTTGCCGTTGAACGCCATCAGCTGATCGGAATAATATTCCGCGTTCTTCAACCGCACCTGGCATCGCTGCACGACTTTGTTTTCCGATTTCATCATCAGGAAGTCCAGCACGCGAAGATCGATGCCGCGTTGAACCTTCTGATGCGTGAGGTAATGCTGCAGCGGTGATTCGCCGTTCAATGTTTTCTTCACGCGATTGTTGATCACGTTCACGGCAAGGGCGATCATTGCATCGAACTGGTCGACCGAAAGGATCTGTCCCTGCTTCAATTCTTCTTTCAACGAATCCGGTTTATTGCCGTACACGTTTCCTTTGTATCCGGGAAGATGTTTCAGCATCGTTTGAAATGATCCGAACCAGCGTTCCATTTGCGCTTTTGATTGTCCGTGATACGGCGTTGTGTAATGCAGTTTTGTAATGCGTTGAATGGAAAGGCGTGCTGTATCGTCGAAATCGATCCTGCCGAGCAATCGCTGCATGTATTTGCTGCGATAATCTTTTCCGTTATCAATCATCACTGTATCCGGGAGCGAAACGATCTGAACATCTTTGTATTGATTCTCTGCAGTGAATGCTTTCAATTGCGATCCAAGCACGCCGTTGCGGAATGCGAGTGCGATCGTCGTAGAGTTTGGCTGCCATGAAAGATGATAACCGACGAGGAGTCCGGACCGAATATCGATGAACGCTGTGATCCATCGTCGATCTGCTTTCCCCTGTTCGTTCAAAACCATAAAATCAAGTTCCGTATGATCGCCGATCCACAACTCCCCGGGAGAATACTGCGTAACATCCCGCGTTACGTACGGCTGCATCGTTTTCTCCCAATCCTTTTGCCGTGACTGCGCACGACGCACCGCGATGAATTCTCTTTTCCATTGCCGCAGGAACCTCACGACCGATACATCCGCAGGAAGATCTGCGAGCGTTGCTTCGCTGCCATCTTCCTTCACCACTTTTTTATTTCTGCAGCGTGCAACAAGAGCGCGATAGCAGCTGATCGCATTCACATTCTCATTCGGATAGAGCGATTTCAAAAAACTTTCTACGGAGACCAGTTCACCGCTCGGCATAATCACATCCAGTTTCTTTGCACCGCGCAATTGTAATC
This sequence comes from Ignavibacteriales bacterium, assembly GCA_016182545.1. GTDB lineage: Bacteria > Bacteroidota > Ignavibacteria > UBA10030 > UBA8401 > SpSt-333. The sequence goes on along the minus strand of JACPGG010000014.1, from coordinate 6,515 downwards.
TGTCGGTCCGTTCTTTCCTGGTGAGAATGAATTCGATAGCCTGACGGATCTGTGGATGCGTTGCGAGGTGAGCAATGGATGTTCTGTCTGGAATATTGAAGATCGTGCGGATTTCTTTTTTCTGCATTCGGATCGTTGCAGACGTAATGCCGAGCAGCGTTGCCGTTTGTTCTTCCGCTTCTCGTATGTTGGTGGTAACAGCGATGAGTTTCAGCATCAGATCGGTTTTCGAGATCACGTCTTTTGTGATTCGACCTACTGGCACTGATGGGATTTCTATATGAGTTGTATGATTCATAACTCCGTGTGTGGTTTTGAAAATATAAAATTCAATTGTTCGTTCTCTTTTTTTCTGCGCTTCAGTTCTTCTTTCATGTACTCGAGCAGCCGGTAGTCATTCATCTCATCCATCAGGATCATAGCATCGTTGAATCCGAGTTTCGCGCCGCAGCGGGATGATTGAGGTCCGCTCATTTTGCGAAGCGTGGAAGAATTCTTGTGTCCGAGTTTATCCGAAAGGAATTCATACGCATCGAACGAGAGATCGTCACGGACAAAACGCTGCTCGTTTTCCCAGCCTTTGATCATCGTGTAGAGCAATTTTTCGAGCGTTACTTTCATTGAGAAACTTTTGTAGTGCGTTTATGATTGTTGCGCGTTATGAGCGTTTGTATCTTGCGAACGGTCAATTTATTTTTTGCCCGTCCGGTCGGAAAGTGTACACCGCAATTCTTACAGACTGGAATATTTTTAGGCTTTGGTATCGGCAGCCAGCGATGAGCGATAAAGAATAAGCGGATGAGATTTCTTTTTTTTCGGGAGATGGATTTGAACTTGAGATTGACAAAATTTGAAACATCGGGCTTGGTAATGCCGAGCGGAAAATGTGCATTTATTTCGTCGGCAAGCATCTTCAGTGAAAAGCCGGAATCCTGCATTTTTATCAGGAGAGGTGTTACGGGTCGTTCCATAGTCGTTTCGTGCCTTCTAGGTGGTTTGGAATTCCCCAACTCGCCCTTTTAGAGGGGGGTTGGGATACCGCTATGCCGCTCGTTTTTTTGCCGTTTGCTTCAGGTAGTTGTCTATTCGCTGAAGCAATGTCTTGCTCTCACCACGCAGCGCGAACGTCACGGCTGCAGGTGATCTACGAAGGCGCTTCGCAAGAGCGTTCAGCTTGATGCCACGCGCCCGCAACTCAACGAATATCGCGTTGTGGTCGGGTGCTTGTTTGTCAGTCTTTTGATTCATATTTTGACCTAAATAATTTTAGGACTAAAAGATTTTAGTCTTCCCAAACTTAGCATTTTTTGATAATGTTGTCAAGTAAAATCTTAGCGTATTTTGCTCAATGGAATTATTAGACGAACAGTCGACGAAACGCCTTATGGAATGGATCGATAAGCACTTTCAAACCCGGAAAGATGGAGCCGATGCGCTCAGAATGCCGGAAACGAATCTCAGTGCAATCCTGAATCGCAAGCGTCCGTTCGGTCCGAAATACCGGAAGCGGCTCGAGGAGATCGGAGGAAGCTGGATCTATATACTCACAGGCCGGTATCCCGATGCTGAGCGGCAGCGGAAAGAGATTGAAGCGGAAATTGAAGAGCGAAAAATAATGGGCTATCTTCGTTCGGTTGGTATCGATTCATTGGATAAATTGCAAACGACTATACAACCGATGCTGAAGGTAGCAGAGAAGATGGGAGAGTATAGAACAAGAAAGAAAACCGGGAAATGAAAAAATATTTTTTGATACTTGGATTGGTCGGTTGTGCAGCAATGAACGATGCACTTACACCATCTCTTAGAATAGAAAAAGATGAGTTTGATGGCTCGACAATTATTTATCAACCGCCAGTAAGTGCAGCGAGTGGTTCAAGTGAAGGATGGCACCATCTTGGTTTTGAATGGTCGACGAAATGGCGCTACAACGCATTCATTACTGTTGGGGTAAGTGGAATTCATAATATATCGTCAGTTGAGTTCAAAGTTGACGGCAACGTAATCGACAACATAAAGGTAGCAAGCGAGATCACTGACTACGGTGAACATATTTCCACACGACGTTTTGCAACATCGTGGACAAATTTCTTAAAATTGGCTAACGCTAAAACGGTAATAATGAAAGTTAATAGAATCAATGAGTATTCAGTCTCAACTTTTGGAATCGGAAGTAGTGCACCAGTGGTATCAAAATTCTCGCCGTTCGTCAACGAAGTAAATGAGATGCAAAAGAAAATGACCGTGAAGAAATGAAAATATTATTTGTGTCGTTCATTGTGACGTTATCGCTTTTAGCGGACGATATTTATTACAGGCAGGGCCACGTGTACCGGAATGTGCAGGTCGTCGATACAATAGAAACTCACATCAGATTCAAAACTGTTGAGGGAGTTATCCGGACGGTCGTTATTGGAGCTGTCGACCGAATAGATTTTATGCCGATAGATCCTGCATATGAATCAAGGATCATTATGTATAAAGAGAATCCCGGATTAGAACCCAATGCAAAACCATTCCTACCAAAACGTCAACCTCTCAAAAACTTTGTAAAGTCTGAGTATCCAAAAATAAATTTCCTCTTCGTCTCTGCAATTGCGCTCGGTCTAAGTTGGGATTATTTTTCGCAAGCATCTGATCTACAACAATCTATTGACGGATTCAAACAGTTATCGATCCCGACAGATAAATTGGAAAGTCAAAAGTTGAGGAAGACTCTTCTTGGTGTTGTGTTTCTTGCCACGGGAGTAGCAACTACAATTATCGCATTTGAGAAAGTAGAAATAAAAGCAACGACAAATACGTTGTCGCTGAGTTATAATTTCTAAACCAAGGGGGATTGTGATGTATCAATACCATATTTACTCACGATTATTTTTCTTCATTCTAGTTTGTTTTGTATTCTCTTCAGTAAACGTGTTCGCCGGTCAATGTGCTGCAACGACAAAGAAGGGAACTCAATGCAAAAGGAACACACAAGCCGGTTCATCCTATTGTTGGCAACATGCACGGATGTATGATGAATCTGAATCGAGTAAAAAGATAACTCCGGTTGCGAAAAGTGATTCTTTAATTAAATCTTCACCGAACAAAAAAGAACAAGTCTCGACTCAATGTGCGGCGACTACAAAAAAAGGGGCCCGTTGCAAACGCACAGCTAAAGCGGGTTCCAGTTATTGTTGGCAACATGGAGGATAATATGAAAAAGAGACTATTCATATTTCTATTAATTATTTTCACCATTCCACTAACAACCTGCAAAGAAGAGGATTCCCCAACGCAATCTACTTCAACTTCCGGCGATTGTCCAAATGGAAGAGCGGGAGCAATGTGTAATGATGGAACAACGAGTTCGGCAACCGGCAGTGGTGCATGCTCAAGTCACGGTGGTGTGAAATATTGGATCTGTAAATAATATTAACTGGGCGGGGGATTTTGATGGATCAAACTCATATATTCCGACCAAAGCGATTGCAATGGGATGGTAAACTCAACGATATTCATCCCTCACAAAATGGTGCGTGTAAAGCCGATTTATTCTCCGACGAAACGGGGAATAGGTATGTTGGTAAATCAAATATCCCATCTCACGGTTTTGTTGTAACCAACGAATATATCTCATCTCAATTACTTAAGTTAATTGGTATACCAACTCCTGATCATCTCCTTTACAGAAAGAATGGTGATCTTTTCTTCTTATCTCGATACGGCGATAGTGCTAAGAAATTATTAAATTACCAACCGGGTCTGCTATCTACTTTTGTGACAAATCTCCCGGATTTGATTGGAATATTTTGTTTTGATGTATGGGTGATGAATTACGATAGGCATCGAAATAATATTATTGTCCATAACGGACAACTTACAGCAATTGACCATGATAGGGCTATCTTCAATCAGTGTACGGATGAGAAGAGATTGCTCCTCAGGAATAGTATAGACCCGATAAATTTTTTGCACCGTGAATATCAACCCTATTTATCAGAGATTGTTTCATCGTTTCGTGATGTTCAAATATTTATTGATAGAATCAAGGCTATCACTGATGATCAGATAAGAGAAGCAATCAATAATAGTGAATTAAACTTGGAGCAAAAATACTCTGA
>JACPGG010000014.1:1632-2404 GCA_016182545.1 Ignavibacteriales bacterium | reverse complement strand
TATATTAGTAGAAAGAAGAAACAATATTGAAGAAATATTAAAAAGAGTTTTCCGACGTTCGACACTATTCCCGAAAATGATAATTCATATTTCATAGTTGTAGGAGGTACCATGTCAACCATTTATTATTCAATTATAAGATATGTTCCCGATTTATTTAGGAAAGAATTTGTGAATATAGGTGCTATAGTTGTAGATCCAAGTTCACGGTTATTTAAGTATTATTTTGCTGATGATGAACAACGGCTTAAATATTTCTATCCCTCGTTCAGCAAAGATGATATTGTGAGATTCAAGGAATACATCATCGACTTGGAAAGTAAAAAAACAATCTCTTTCCTGAATTATTCAGATGCTGGAAACACGGAGTTATTCAGTTGCTACAAAAGAATTCCTCGAAGAAATTGGTAGGATGAATATTGGGAATAAAATACAATTGACCATGCCTTACTGGGCTGATTTAGAGACGAATTCCATTGATGACGAAACGCTTATCACGTTCTTAGATGATTTAGTTAATAAATATATTCGCGTGTCTGAAGGACCCAAAATAATTTCTGAGAAAACCACTTATCTGAAAACTACATTAAGAGAAGAATTTCAACGAAGGAAGTATCTTAGTCCAAACAATACATTCAAGAAGCATAAAATTGTTACCAACTACCAAACTGCAAAATTTGATTGGTATTATGACTTTGCTCTCAAAAATCGAAGACTTCATCTTTTCGAAACTTTAGATTTGACCAAGCGGTCAATTGAATCGGCGATTGAT
>JACPGG010000014.1:0-1613 GCA_016182545.1 Ignavibacteriales bacterium | reverse complement strand
ACTTACATGAAATTCGCAGGTGCTAATGCGAAACTAGGCAAAAGTAAAATTCATAACGTAACAATACTCAATGCCAACCACAAAAAGGAAAAAGAGATTAAGCGTGAATTAGATCTTCTACATGGAGTATCGGATGTCTACAACTACCAATCCAAAATAGATAAGAAAAAATTTTTTAACGAAATTGAAAAAGCAATGGGTATTGAAAGGTTAGACTACGATTTTTAAACTATTATTATCTGCTTTCACCTCGAAGCACCGAACAACGTCAACCCAAAATGAGTGTTCAGCAATTGTCCCACGACGAAATAAAAATACTGCTCGACAAAATGAGGATGGGTACAATTTCGCTGGATGAACAATTAAGACTCAGCACAGAGATTCTCAAACTGAGCAACCACCCCTATAAAGATCTCACCCGCGAGGAATCGATCCTGTATTGGATGTACGCAAAAAATTGCACACATGAAGATGCAGAGCGATGGGTGGCTACCCTACTCGGCGAAATCAGACCGGGTAAGCAGTCAGACGGATCATACATCGATTAATTCCGCAAAGCTTTCGAATTTCCGATAGTAATTCGACCAGCGCTAGTCCGAATCCCCTTGACTTGCCGATCATTCTTCCCGACACTGTAGGTAACAAAAGGAGGATACATGACACACAAAGAATTAAAAATTGAATTTCAAAAAGCCGGGAACCGGGCGATCTACATCAACAGCGCATTGAAGACACATCACGTCTTATCTGGCGTCAAAGACCTTGGACAAGCGTGGTCTTTAGTACCATGGATAGCACTTAGACAAGGTTGGAATCAGTGTGACGTTTACGTAAAATTCACAGGAAAATAATTGTCCAGACAATTTACACCCGGACAAAGAGTCCGAACAATCTTCGGAGATATTACAACGGTACGAATGCAGATCGGCTGCCGCGTTTGGCTGGAAGGGTATATGAACGAATGGTTTCACCCGACTAAAATATTCTCCATCGAAAAATAATTGTTGACTGTACTGCAGGAAAAAGTTAATTTTGTAGTGACATAACATCGCGGTTATTCGATAACAAGAAGCCCCGATTTTGTAAGTCAAACAGAAATGTTTGATCTACGAGATCGGGGCTTTTGCATTTTAAACGGTTCGTGAAAAAAATATCGTCATCACTTCGTTACTTCATCGGAATTTTCCTCGCCGGAATTGCAGTCGGCATTTTCATCGATTCACTCTATCGGTTTCAAAAATATTCCGAGATGGAACAACAATCTGCCGAACTCGTCGATTTCGTGATTGCACACTGGACCGACATCGATCCATATGAGTCGATGGAAAGAATCGATGCTTCCCACAACGCACAATTCACCGCAAAAAAAGAATTACCGCAATCGCGCCTCGGTTTCTTCCCCGACACCGTCAAGATTCTTGCATCTATAATAGATTCGAAATACAAAATTCCCGCATCGGTCACGCTTGCACAGTGGGCATTGGAAAGCTCGTGGGGAAAGAACAATCTCGGCGTTTCGAACTACTTCGGTCATACGTTCCCGGCGACAGGCAGATTTACCCAATTGAATCGTTGGGTCACGCGGACAGAAACCATTCACAATAAAAGAACGC
>JACPGG010000139.1 GCA_016182545.1 Ignavibacteriales bacterium | reverse complement strand
GGGATGTTTTTCATTGATTCATTTATTTACTTAATGCCGACGTATCGTCGCAGTACGGCGGGCAGGGATATGTTCGCTCGAGCATCACTCCTTTTGTCATGTCTTTTCCCGTGCTGTCCACGCCGACGAGCACCAATGTCGGAGTACCGTCATCCATTTTTGCATAATAGTATCGTATGCCGATGACCCCTTTTTGAGCAAGGATCTTTTCGAATGCGTCGCGGGAGAACATACCCCCTTTGAGTTTCATCTGCATGGCATCCTTTTTCAGGTTGCCGATGAACTTCTTTGCGCTGTCCGATGGTATCTCGTGATCATGCTTTGCCGGTATCTGCGAATATGCAGGTTGCGTCAGCAGGAGGAGAGAGACGGCACAGCCGAACACTAGCGTTGTGACTCGAAAAGAAACTATTCGTGACATAGTTGTACCCCTATGGTTATTTGTGAATGTGAGCGCCGAGAAAACATAAGAAAAAAAATCTCAGTTTCAAACGATGGTGGCGCATTAATTGTAAGCCGAGACAATTTTTTCTACATTCTTTTATGCGCATACCGCAAGAGACAATTGAGCAGATCAGAAACGCGACGGATATAGTCGAGTACATCGGTTCCATCGTACGACTTAAGAAACGGGGAAAAGATTATCTCGGGCTCTGTCCCTTCCACAACGAGAAGACTCCGTCATTTTCCGTCAGTTCGTCCAAACAGATGTTCTACTGTTTTGGTTGCCACCGCGGCGGCGACGTTGTAAAATTCGTGATGGAGCATGATAAAGCAACATATGTGGAAGCGCTGGAAATATTGGCTGAACGTGCCGGCATCGCAATCACCCGGACCGAAGAAGCGTACGAATCTGCCAGCGAAACCGAACGACTATATAATGCTATCTCGTTTGCGGCACGCACGTTCTATAACAATCTTACCAAATCGACCGAAGGGGAATTCGCTCTCGACTATTTCCGCAAACGGGGATTTACGGGACAGACAATAACAACATTCGGATTGGGGTACTCATTGAAGAGTTGGGATTCGCTCATTGCAAAAGCGAAGGAAGAAGGGATCCCCGTTGAGACACTGGAAAAAGTCGGATTGGTACGGAAGCGGGATGATGGAACATACTACGACGCATTCCGCGGACGTGCGATGTTCCCGATCTTCAACACCACGGGACGGGTGATCGCGTTCGGTGCGAGAAAATTGTATGACGACGACAATCTTGGGAAATACATCAACTCATCCGAAACCCCGATCTACCACAAAAGCAAAGTGCTCTACGGACTGTCGCAGGCAAAAGAGACGATCCGCCAGCGCGATTTTGTGGTGATGGTGGAAGGGTATGCAGACCTCATTTCCGTTTTTCAAGCAGGAACGAAGAACATCGTCGCATCGAGCGGCACTGCGTTGACGACCGAACAAGTGCAATTGATCTCCCGCTATACCAAGAACATCACGCTGGTGTATGACGCCGATTCAGCCGGCGCCAATGCAATGATGCGCGGACTCGATCTTGTGCTTGAAGGGGGATTGGATGTGCGCATCGTGCAGTTGCCTTCCGGAGAAGATCCCGATTCGTTCGTACAGAAGAACGGCGGCGACGTATTCGAAGAGTTCCTGAAAAAATCGGTCTCGTTCATCGACTACAAAGCGAATGAGTACCAGCGCGCCGGGAAATTCGATTCACCCGAAGGAAGGACCGAAGCGGTGCGGGGATTAGTTCAATCCATCGCGAAGATCCCCGATCAGTTGAAGCGGACATTCTTCATCAAGCAAGTTGCCGACACCTACAATCTCTACGAATCGACATTGTACGGCGAACTGGAAAAAATGACCCGCCGCGTGCCGGAACGGTTTGTTGCGACCGTCCGCACGGAAGCAGAAAAAGAAAAATCTGTCGAGCAGCCCGCTGCTGTTCCCGATGAACTGCCGCTGGAAGAGAGGGAATTGTTCTCCGCCATCTTCGAAGATCCGAGGGAGATGATCCCGTTCATCTTCCGCGACGTGCAGCCGTCCGATTTCTCTCACCCTGTCGCACAGCGGATCGCATTGACGGTGCTGACATATTTTGACGAGCATGGGGAGATCGAAGTGAACCAGATCCTTACGATGGTTGAGAACGAAAAAGAGAGAGCAATCCTGGCGGATATCGCATTCAACCGCTATCAACTGAGCGAACGGTGGAATCTGATCGGCAGCAAGATGCACGAGTCGCGCTTGTACGAGATCGCACTCGGCGCGATCAAATCGCTGAAGAAGAAAAAATTCGAGAAGGAACTGAACGACAACCGACTTCAGATGAAAAATGCTTCGCTCACCGGTGCTGATACGATGCCGTTCCTGAAACGGCAGCAGGAGATCATCGCCAAACTGCAAGAGATCGAAGCGATGAGGTTGATGAAGGGGTAGAGTTTTATTGTAGCGCGAGATTTCATCTCGCGCACGTGCGATTTGAAAAATCGCCATACAATTCCGATCCATCTACCATTTTTTTCCGTTATACTATCAAATGTCCAACGACTCTTTCTATCAAGACTTAACCCCCATCCAGGATTTTGCCGACATTTCCGATCCGTCTCTCTACACGGAAATGCCGGACGATTGGTACGTTGCAGTTTCCGATATCAAGAATTCCACCGAACTGATCCGCAACGGGCGGTACAAGGAAGTGAATCTCGTCGGCGCATCGACGATCATCGCTATCCTGAACCACAAAAAAAATTTCTCCATCCCATTCATCTTCGGCGGTGACGGCGCCTGTATCTGCATTCCGCACTCGCTCATCGAACAGACGAAGGAATCACTCCTCGGTACAAAAAAAATGGCAATGGATCTTTACGGCATGGAACTGCGTGTAGGGATCGTGCCGATCCGTTACATCCGCGAGCGGGGATACAATGTGATGGTGGCGCCGTGCCGGCTTTCGCAGTCGTTCGCGCAAGCGGCATTCAGCGGCGGCGGGATACAATTTGCGGAGGAGTGTTTGAAGAATCCTGCGACGACAGCGCAATTCAGTTTAGAAAGCAGCGGCGCAGCGCCGGCGGCAGATTTTTCCGGACTGGAATGCCGATGGAAGAATGTGCCGAGCATCCACGGAGAGATCGTAACACTGATCGTGCAGTCGCTCGGCACCACAGATGAACAGAAGAACAAAACATACCGCGATATTATCCGGCAGATCGGCATAGTATACGGCGACGATGCGAAATGCCATCCGCTGCAGGAACAGTTGCTGACGATGTCGCTGCAGGAGAAGGATCTTTTGGGAGAATCGGGAATACGGTCGTACTCGAAGGGAAGACTGTACAGGATCTTCTACCGGCTGAAGATACGGTACGGTGTGCTGCTCGGAAAATTTTTGATGTGGTCCGGATATACGACGAAGAACCTCAACTGGGGAACGTACAAGAAGCGGCTGATCGAGAACACCGACTTTAAAAAATTCGACGACAAACTGCGGCAGGTCCTTTCCGGTTCCGCCGAACAGCGCGGCCGGCTGACCGGATATCTTGAAACAAAATTCCGGGAACGGGAATTGGTGTACGGCATTCACACCGCTTCCAGCGCGCTCATCACCTGCCTTCTGTTCAATTACAACGACGAGCACATCCATCTTGTCGATTCCGACGACGGGGGATACGCGATCGCAGCGATCCAGGTAAAAGAGAAACTCGCGCGGATTTAATCGCTTAGGGTATAATTCCCCGCCGCTTGCGGCGTGTAGTCATTCCCGCACGCTTTTGGCGGGAATCTAATCTATGGATGCCCGATAAGAACATTCGGGCATGACGAAGATACCTCGCTGCTTGCGGCGAGGTATTTCATTTTCCTTCCGACACCAATTTCGATACCCCGCTCCAATCTCATATTGTAACCTGATGAATTAGAATATCGCGTCACTATGTGATTGCTCTCCTGCAAAGAAAATGATACATTGGCGGAAAGAAGCAGTTCCATGTTTTTTGCTTTTTTCTTATTTTCAGGAATAAAATTAACGCTCGTCCACTTTGTACTCATTAGGGAGTACAAAGTTGATTCAATCCACCTAATAGCTAGTTAGCCGGCTTACGTTGCAGGCGGCGGAAAAAGAGAAAATGTAGTGCGGGCAACGTGATTTTGAAATACAAAGAAACAAGCAGTTGCGGGATCATCGTACTGTTGTGAAACGATTCAAGTACATCGGCTCGCCGCCTGCAACCTACAACTCAACATGGCAGCGTGGACAAAATCACAGGTTAATCAGCAAGCGGAAAAAACTCATTGTTCAACAAATCAACACACAGCCGGCTAACATGTCGCTCAACCTGACGTGAAAGGGCGGTGCGCAAATCAAGCGCGCGTAACAAGTGGAGAGAAAAGACTTAAGTGCAACGCAGTCACATAAAAATAATTTAACGAATCAGCCCGCGCGGTTGCAGATGGCAACTGAAACATTCTACCGCACGCAGGTTAGCTCCAGTCCGTTAGGCAGCCTCGATAAACAAAAGGTTTATTTTTGACTACAAAAACAGATGTTCAGAAAGAGATAGAAAAAGCATTTTCCTTCTTGAATGATTTAGGCTATTCGTGCGAATATTTTGATGCAGGCCCTAAGTTTGGCGTAAATTATAAATCAACAAAATTAAATCGACGAATAGAAATTATGTTGGAAGCATATGAGCACGGAATGATGGAATGTTCTATAAGAAGAAACTATCCAAAATATTTACCCTTACTCTATCGTGATACAAACAAGAAAGTCTTTATTGACATAAATACTAGTTTTAACACAGATCAAGAATTATTGGCAATTATTTCATGTATGCGATTTGAATCGAAGGAAGAAATAATTTATAAATACGCTAAATATGCTCAACACAAATTATATAAAATTGTTTCTGGCGAAGCGTGGTTATAATTAAATTTGTCAAAAATACTTAAAAAGGCTGCCTAGCCAGTCGTTCAAGTTGACGTGGCAACCGCCTGCGCTCTTTAGTTTTAAGTGTCATGTCATCTAAATACAGATTGCATTACGAAACAGCATTTTTAATTTAAAAACATAATCAGCCCGCTGGAACGTTGCCACGCAACTTAACTCCAGTCCGTTAGGCAACGCCAATCAGCATATCTTAAATAAAAAGAGAATAAGACAATGAAATTTTATTTAGGAATTATCGTCATTACAGTTTTATTCATTTCCTGTGAGAAACATCCTGTTAAGAATGATAGATATGTGGACAAGAATAGTAGAGAAATCATTACAATCAGTGGTTATGGAAAAGGATACGATTTACTGTTTTCAGATACATCCTATTCTAAAATACCTGCATACTATAATTCGCAGGATTCAGCAAAGGAATGTGTTCTGTGGATTGATAGCGCTTACAGTAGTTTGACCAGAGTCATTAAACCAATTGCTGAATTCGATTCAAACTATGTTGTTCTTAGTGACAAAATAAAGTTACATCCCCGAAGAGATGATTGGTACGAAAACTTAGAAACGAGAGAACGTGTAAAAATATATAAAGTCGGTAAAGGGATAGAGTTAATTGAATCAACTTTTAAATTGAAAGAAGGTCTTGAGCATATTATTCCTATGATTGTTCTTATTAAAGGTGATTCAGAGAGAGTTGCAAATTCATTTGGTGTTATTGTGGAGAAAAGCGAGGTTTACAGGTATATGCCAATTTCTACTTACTCTATTTATCAAGAAAGCGCTTTTGAAAAAGACTACAAATTAATTCAATGAAAAATTTATGCTAAAGCGTTGCCTAACCAGTCACTCAACCTGACGTGCAAACCGCCGACGCGC
>JACPGG010000011.1:5674-11160 GCA_016182545.1 Ignavibacteriales bacterium | reverse complement strand
CCCCGAGAGGACTCGAACCTCCAACCAAAGGTTTAGGAAACCTCTGCTCTATCCATATTGAGCTACGGGGCCGGATACTTCTAGTTACTTTGGCTTAGTCCCGCTTTCGCTTCGCTTCAGCGGGATCCTCAAAATGGCAACAACTCGCATACAACGCTCGTTGGCCATTTTGGGAATTGACATCACGAATATACGATTGCAGCGACCCCTGCAGCATTGATGCAAGGTATGAAATTGCATTGATCTAGGTTAAGCGTGCAGTTATTTCTTCTGAGATAGGCGCTTGCGAATGCGGCTTAACGCTTCGGGAGTGATTCCGAGGTAGGAGGCGATCTGTCGCTGGGAGACGCGCTGGACGATATGCGGGTAGGATCGGAGGAGGTGGAGGTACTGCTCTTCCGCCGACATGCTGAGGGAGGAGGCGATTCGACGCTGTGTCGCGATATAGTTGTTCTGCAGGAGAAGTCTGAAGAATCGTTCGAACTTCGGAATCGGATCTTTTTTCTTGTCTGCTTCAATCTCATCGGCAGGACGATATTTTTTCGGATCATCCGATGATGAATGCGGGAACAGTCGAACGCATGTTGCTTCGATGAATGCGGGACCCTTACCTGCACGGCAATGTTCAACCGCTTCTTTTGCCGCTTTGAACGATTCGATAAAATCGGTTCCGTCGATCCGGAACTTCTTCATGTTGGGGTAGCCGCTCAACAGATTGTATAAAGATCCGCCGGCAATCTGTTCTTCAACCGGGACAGAAATTGCGTATCCATTATTCTGCACCATGAAGATCACCGGAAATTTTTCACGCGAAGCCCAATTCACTGCTTCCCAGAATTCACCTTCGCTCGTCGCCCCTTCACCGGATGACACGTACGTCACCTCGTCGTTCGCTTCTTTCACAGATCCCATTGCTGTACCAACCGCTTGCAAATATTGTGTCCCCGTCGGAGATGATTGACCGACAATGCGCAACCGTTTATCACCATAATGGGACGGCATTTGTCTCCCGTGCGAACTCGGACCTTCTGTTCGGTGCATATTCTCACAAAGAATTTCTTTGGCGGTGGATCCAAACGCAAGAGAGAATGCAAGATCGCGGTAATAGGGATACGCCCAATCGTAGGAAGATTTCATCGCCATTGCAGTAGCAACCTGCACGGCTTCATGTCCGGGTCCGCTGATGTGAAATAATACTTTGCCCTGCTTGAGCAAGTTCATTTCTTTTTCGTCGATGAAGCGGGCAAGGAGCATTTTTTTGTATGCAATGATCAATTGTTCCTTCGTGAGCAAAGTATTGTAGCCAGTCCCGGCGTACTTCATCGTTCCATTGGATTCAACGGCGGCGGGCTTTTTCTTTTCGAGCACCGCAGATTTTTTTGACGCCATTAATGAGTCTCCTCAGTTACCGCTTCGTTGTAGCGAAGCATTGTTGTGAGTTCTCCACGGGAAATCTGTTTGACCTCCCAATGAAAGAGTGATGCAAAATGGTTGACCAGTTTTTGATGAACATCTTCAAGAACAATTTCTTTACCAAGAAGATTCTGCAGCGTTGTAATTCCTTTATGAAAAATTCCGCACGGGATAATTCTGTTGTAGAACGAAATATCGGTATTGACATTTAACGCAAACCCGTGCATCGTGATCCACTTGCTGACTTTGACCCCGATCGCGGCAATTTTTTCTTCTTTCACCCACACACCGGTGAATTCCGGTTCACGTCCGGAAACAATTCCATACTCACTGAGCGAACGGATGATAACTTCTTCGATATCACGGAGATAGCGATGAATATCATTGTATTGCTTGTTCAAATCGATGATCGGATATCCGACGATCTGTCCCGGACCATGATAGGTAATATCGCCGCCCCGGTCGATCCAAAATACATCGACACCTTTCTTTGAAAGTTCTTCATCCTTTGCAAGAAGGTGATTGTCGTTTGCCGCTTTACCAAGAGTGTAGACATGGTCATGCTCGGTCAATAGCAATACATCGCCGATGCGCTGTTCGAGACGTGCAGTAAAAATCTGTTTCTGCAGTTCCCATGCATCTGCGTACTTTGTTTTACCAAGATTGACGACGAGAAGTTCTTTCATTTTTCAAAATTCAGATTTTCCAAATCTCTAAGATTTGGAACCTCTCTTTCCTTAAATATGCAACGCCCTTCCGTACGCATCCAATGCTGCTTCGGCAACGCCTTCGGTAAGAGTTGGATGTGCATGAATGGTATTAAAAATTTGTTCCGCGGTTGTCTCCAGAGTGCGTGCAGTAACAAGTTCGGCGATCATTTCTGTCGCCTCGGGACCGATGATGTGCGCACCTAAAAGCTCACCGTACTTTGCATCAAATATCAATTTGACCATTCCTTCGGTTTCATTCAACGCAAGTGCTTTGCCGTGCGCGCGGAACGGATAACGTCCTACTTTAATTTCTTTTCCTGCAGCACGTGCTTTCTCTTCCGTCATGCCAACGCTTGCGACCTGCGGCTGGCAATATGTGCAACCGGGAATATTATCATAGTCTACCGCATGCGGATGCTTGCCGGCGATCGTTTCAACGCAAACAATACCTTCATGGGACGCTTTATGTGCGAGACATGGTGGACCAGCTACATCGCCGATCGCGTAAATGCCGTCGACATTCGTCTTCATAGATTTATCAATCTTGATGAATGACCTTTCTGTCTTCACACCGAGTGACTCAAGTCCGAGATTTTCAATGTTCCCCTGAACTCCAATTGCACTCAACACGATGTCGGCTTTTATTTCTTTGACACCATCCTTTGTCGTAAACTTTATAGTTGCTTCCTTGCCCGTCGTGACACTATCCACTTTTGCTTCCGTGAAAACTTCAATCCCCGATTTCTCAAAATTCCTTCGCAAAATCTTTGTGATGTACGCAAACGCAGATCCTATCGCCCCCGATCCAATGACGACCAAGCGTTTCGGAACTTCCGGAAGAATCATCGCTTCCGTGCTGGTAATAATTTGTTTATAATCGACAGGAATGTTCGGAAGGATTCTTGGACGGGCACCTGTCGCAATGATGATATGCTTTGCGTTGATCTTTTCTTTCTTACCCTGCTGATCGACTTCAATAACACCCTTGGAAACAATCTTCGCTGTACCGGTCAGATGTTCCACTTTATTTTTCTTGAACAGAAATTCAATCCCCTTTGAACTCTTGCCGGAAATATCTCGGCTTCGTTTTACCGCCTTAGAAAAATCTGCAGTAAGATTATCAAGAGAGAAGCCGAAATCTTCTGCATGCTTGAATGTGTTATACACCTCTGCGTTTTTGATAAGAGCTTTGGTCGGAATACAACCCCAGTTCAAACAAATTCCGCCTAGTTTGTCCTTTTCAACAACCAGAGTCTTTAATCCTAATTGTCCTGCACGGATTCCTGCTACGTATCCGCCGGGTCCTCCTCCAATTACAACAATGTCATATTGTTTATCTGCCATACGTTCCTCTTTGATTGAAGCCAAAAAAATAAGAAAGAGGGGACAAGCCCTCTTTCACACTGAAAAAGATTACTACACTACTTCAATTACTGGTGATAGATGAGGCATACTTCAAGTAATTTCTCACAAAATACTTAGAAATATACGGAAGGATGGGCTGAAAATCAATGAATTGTTCCCGCCAAAGAACCGCTCATTTTTGAATTTGGCAATCGTGAAAGACTTAAATACTCCTTGACTCAAGTAACGCAAATTTTGTATTTTATATATAGTAAAATAATTTCAAGGTATTATATTAAGAATTTGTTACCACCAGTATCGCTTCTCAACATGCTGCCGTGGAGGAGAGGAAGCATCCTATGAGCAAAACCAAGTATGTGACGCAATTTTGTACTACTTGTGGACGAGAATCAAAAATGGAAATCATAGGAGCAGTAGTTGGAGCAGAAAACAAGGTGTGGTTCAGATGTACCCGTTGTCATCACAGTATGATGATCGACCAGGTCAACCATCAAAAAGGTCATGACAACGTTATCAAGATCAACCGCGAAGAATGCATCAATTACTCTCCCGAGAAAATTTTTGAGGTTGGGACGGCGATTTATCACACCGATTGGGACGACATGGGCAAGGTGAAATCCAAAGAAAAGACATCTAGCGGTGCCAATGCAATTTGGGTAGAATTTGAAAAGAGCGGCATAAAAAAATTAATTGAGAATTTACAACTCGCAGATTAACAAACAGCCAAAAAATCGAGGGAGGTGAATTACTTGGTAGGCGTTGTCGTTAATGAAAATGAATCAATTGACCGTGCGATAAAACGTTTCAAAAAGAAGTACGAACGTTCCGGCGTGTTGAAAGAATTCAAAAAAAGAACATTCTTCACGAAACCTTCTGTGAAAAAGCGAATGAAACTTGTCAAAGCCATTCGACGAAATCAAAGAACTGAAGAAGAGATGCAATAATAAATGACCCCGCACACGCGGGGTTTTTTTATTACCTCTTCGCGTTTGCTTTAAAGACCCGCAACACATTTTCTCCAAGAATTTTCCTGACCTCTTTTTCTTTATATCCCCTCTTCAACAATTCTCGCGTAATATTCGGAAGGAACGTGACATCCTCCATCTCTCGCGGTAATGATTCTATCCCGTCAAAATCGCTGCCGATACCGACGAACTCAACACCGACAAGTTTGGCAACGTAATCGATGTGATCAATTAATATCGACAGAGGCGGACGCACTGCATTATATTGAGGCGCAAGGATGGAATCGATCAACGCATCAGCACGCCAATGGTCTTCATTGTTTTGCTTGATCGAATCGACAACCGATTTATTTTCTTTTCGTATCGCTCTCACTCTCTCTGAATATGTGCTGTCGATGAATCCCGAATAAAAATTAATACAGATGACACCTTTATTTCTCGCCACAGCTTTTATCTGTTCATCCCTTAAATTCCTGCTGCTCGGACAAATATTGTAGACGGAAGAATGTGAAACTATCACCGGCTTCGTCGTCGTGTTGATCGCATCCCAGAATGTCTGTTCACCGACATGAGACAAATCGACCATAACTCCGAGTTCGTTCATCCGGCGTACGACTTTTTTCCCGAAATCAGTCAATCCTTTGAATTGAAACGAATCTCCTTTTTGTGTTTCGTCGGCAGCGGATGTAGCCCATGATGTGCTGTTGTTCCATGTGAGGGTTAAATACCTCATTCCCCGTTGTGCCAGTGTTTCCAAATACTGCAGACTATCTTCGATCATATGCCCTCCTTCCACACCGATCATTGCTGCAATCTTATACTGCTTGACTGCCTTCTCCAATTCTTTCGGTGTTTTGACAAGCACCATCTTCCCGTTGCTTCGGGAAATAATTGCTTCAAGCGAATCGATCATTTCAACTGCGCGATTGAACGCTCGTCCGTTGCCGAAATTACCTCCGCACCAAACTGAAAATATCTGAACATCTACTCCCCCTTCTTTCAACCGGACGCCATCGGAATGCCCGTTCGTCGT
>JACPGG010000011.1:2292-5631 GCA_016182545.1 Ignavibacteriales bacterium | reverse complement strand
GTGGAGAAAAAATGAAAATCAAACTGAGAATCCCGGAGAAAAACCGTTTCATTGTATTCCTTTTGTTTTGTAGAATATCGACAAGCAAAAGCTAATCTGCAATCTAAAAATAAAAAGGACCCGAGAGTATCGAGTCCTTTTTTACACAGTAATGCAGTTCTCATTCTTACAAATCAAAAACTTTCGGCGTTTTTTTGGGAGGTGTCGGTTTTTCAGAATTCAATGTCCGTTCGCTTTCTCTCAACAACGAATCAAGATCAATAAGCTCACGTTCACGTTCTCTCATCTCCCGCAGTTTAGATTCAAATTCCCTTTTGCTTGGTGTCGATTTGAACATGATCTTCATCTTCGGCGAACGTTCGATTGAATCGACGATCTCAAATCGGAACTCTCCGCGCGGCAATCGTTTGAATACTCTGACAGCTTCATCATCTGCCGGTATTTCGAACGAAAATGCAGAATCCCCTATGACTGTAACACCTCCTTTGAATCCTCGTTTTGGAATTGAAGGCGCATACACTCTCGGTCTTACCATTTCCACCATTTCAAATTCAGGCGCTATTGCGGCGGGGGCTTCCAAATTTATCCTGAAGGCATTCTCATTTGAAAACACCCGCACTCTGCTCGACTGCGTCCCACTGATCACAACGTTATTTTCAAACTGTCGCTGCAATTCTGAGATCTCACGTACCATTTGTTCCATTGCAATCCTATGAGCCATCGATCGTTGCCGATACGCGACATCACGGATACTGTCGATATTCATCTTCATTTCAGCGATGCTCACCGTATCTTTCGAAATGACAACATATTTATTGCTTCGAGACATCCGCGGTATATTCCGTAACAACAATTGTGATTCAACTTTGGGAACATTCAACGCAAACACTGCAAAAGGAGCCTGATGCTCTTCCAGAATCCGTTGGAATTTTGTGCGCTGTCTCGGTTCAAGAGAAGCAGCGATAGTGGAGACCATCGCTCTGTTGAGGTCAACAAGCTGTTCGTGGATCGCAATTTCTTTGTTCTCACTCACAAGTACTGACGCTAATAGCTTTTCTTTATATGTTCCAAGGATTGAATCAACAGTTAATTGTTGCTGTGGTTTAATGATTCCAACCTTCTCACAAAAATCAGAAACGGAAACAACAGGAATAATGTCATCGTGTTCGCGCCGTACAATCTCGATCTGCGATCCTTTGTCTTCCGTATTTTTCACCCGCAACGATGTGTTATTAGCGGAATCGATTTGTATGCTGCCGAAAAGAGCAAAATTGAGTACGTCTACTTTGTCGAGATTGGAAAAAAGCGGAAGGATATTCCCGGTCATTAACGAATTCTGAACTTGGTTCTTTTTATCGACAAAGAATTTATGAAAGAGAGGCGCATCTTTGAAGTAAACTGCAGCGATGACTGCGACGGTGAATAGTGCCGCCATCGTCAAAGCAAGTTGCGGGCGGGCTGTCGGGATCAGTTTGGCTTTGCGTGATTCTTTTGATTCGATCGTATTTGAAAGTCTCAGCCAGAACCAATCATTGGCAGGCAACTTCTCTTTTGCGGAAAGACTCCGCTTGGCAGCATTTAAAATTTTGAATTCTCGCGCAACCGACGGATTGTTTTCAAGGAACTCTTCGAATTTCCTCGCTTCATCGGGTTCAAGTTCACCGTCGAGGAAGAGAGAGATTATACGTTCCAACTCTTTTGTATCAAATTGTTTCATGACTAATTCGCAAACATCGGCTTCAATAATTCCTTTAACATTGCCCGACCTCGGGATAATCGTGATTTTACCGTCCCTACTTCACAATCAAGTGCTTCTGCAATTTCATCGTAAGAAAAACCATCAATATCTTTTAAGATTATCGGCATTCGGTACTTTTCCGGCAGCTTTTGGAGGGATTGTTCTATTGTTTCTTTTATATTTTCATCATCAAATTTCGTTGTGATCAAATTTTCTAACTTCAAATTTGTTGTCGATTCAACACTATGAAATGTAAAAAATCGTCTCACTTTCCTTCTCCGCATCTCATCCCTGCTCCGATTGACAGCAATTCGATAGAGCCAGGTATAAAATGACGATTGGAATCTAAAATTATTCAATCCCTCATAGGCTTTGATAAATACTTCCTGAGCGAGGTCGTCGACAATGTCCGATTCATTGAAAATTGAAAATATAAGATTGCGTACTTTTTCCTGATACCGATCGACCAAGTGGCGGAACACACCCTTTTCCCCACTTTGGAAGAGCATGATCAGCGAATCATCGCTTTTTTGTTCGTGGGGAATATTTGCGTTGTTAATGTTAATGACCGCCGGTTTGCCCATGTAGTCTGTATTTGTCGGTCTTTATTTTTAATTTTTCTTTATTCTATTGTTTTTCTGAGGATTCGGTCGCTCCGTCTCCATCACCCTCACCCTCTTTTCCAACACCTTTGATTTCCTGCACTTCTACGCGAATTTCTTGCGCTTTTCTTTTCAAATCTGCCATATGTTTCCTTACTCGTGTACCTGCAGATTTGTTATTTTTATCATAGAATTTAATAAAATCCTTTTCGAATGTCTGAACTAACTCAACGAGTTCTGTAAATCGGCTCATTCTTACTCCTTTAATTTGGTGAAAATTGCATCGAATTACATTCAAATATTACCCGATTTATGGAAAGAGTCAAGAAAAATGTTCAAACTGTCGAATTTTCAAATTTTGAAGGAGTTCCAATTTTTTGTGTTGATTTAAGCAATAAAAATCCAATTCCAAAAATCAATATTGAAAAAATCAGTCCCTCTGCATAAAAAAAAGAGTTTTTAGTCTTAAAAAAAGAATCTGATTCTGCCAAATATGAGGTTAAAATCAATGGAGTAATTGTCAGTAATCCAATTCTGAATGAATAAGCTGTCCAAAGCGAGTTATACTTCAGAACCAGTATTGAAGCGAGAAATCCTACAGATGCAAAATACAACAATAAGCTGATAAAAATTAGTATCGAAGAAAAATCAAAGCTAAATGCATCTGCCATGCTAAAAATAGAATATAACATTGATGTATATAGTGCAGAATGTAAAAATTCTTTGGTTGAATTTAGTGAATTAAAGATGATTCCGCGAAAGAACGCCTCCTCAATGAAGACAGAAGTAGTGGAAAAGAAAAAAACCACAGGAAGGTCAAACAAAGTCGCTAAAATAAGTGTAATCCAATTATCAAGATCGTCGATTTCACCTTGATTCGTGGTATCACCAGTCAGGATTATCAAACCATATACAACTGCTGGAAAGAGGAACCATATCAGATTCCCTTTCCAGTCCAAATTAGCAGTCCTTAATAATGAAAAATTGATCAGTAATTTA
>JACPGG010000011.1:0-2232 GCA_016182545.1 Ignavibacteriales bacterium | reverse complement strand
TAATTTACGCCGTAACCATAAATACCAAAGAGGTAAAAGGAGGAGTATAATTTTTAAATCGACGAACAACTCCCAAATGTAAAATTGGTATTGAATGCGCAGATATGAGAGTACAATAAAAATGAGAGATATTAAAATCACATACACAAATGTGATTCGAAGCGAACCAGTTTCTATCATGATCTAAATACTTTTAATATAGAAGCGGGAAAGTTTAACCAATTAACACTGAACCGCCATTTACATTCAGAATTTCGCCGGTTATGTGGCGCGCAAGATCCGATGCAAGAAATAAAACTGGTCCCGCAATGTCCTCGGGCGTCGGAATTCTTTGCAAAGGAATTTTTTGTCGCTCTTGTTCTCTGTATATAGGATCAGAAAATACCTCAGTGTTCAAGTCGGTATCCACCCATCCGGGAGCAACTGAATTCACATTAATATTGTACGGACCAAGTTCGGTCGCAATCGCCTTTGTAAATGAGATCATCCCTCCTTTTGAGGCTGCATAATGGGAATGTTCAGCTTCTCCGCGCTGCCCTGCAGTACTTGAAATATTTATGATCTTTCCACTCTTTTGTTTTTTCATGTGTGGGACGACTGCATTTGTCATAAAGAACATTCCGTCAAGATTTATTTCCATCGTTTTCTTCCAGACTTTTTCACTCATCTCACCGATTTTGCCGTACGTCCAGATACCGGCATTGTTGACAAGAATATCAATCCTTCCAAATCTTTTTAATGTCTCTTTAACAACTTTCTCTCCTCCATTTGATTTGGATACATCAATTTTTAACGGAAGACAATCCCGCCCTTCTTTTTTCACTTTCTGAGATACTTCGTCCGCCGCTTTCTTATTTTTGCTAAAGGTTATAACAATGTTTGCACCTGCTCTTGCAAAAAAAACTGCCGCCGCCGCTCCAATTCCTCTTGATCCTCCGGTGATTATAGCAACTTGACCATTCAGGTTAATCATATATTCCTTAATTAGGACATTTTGGTATTGAATTTGCTCTTATATGGAATAAATATACAAAAAAAGTGCCTTCCCTCATCATAGTAATTTATTTAGACAATACAGGACTTCAATAGTCCAGTTTGCGAAATTTAACTAATTTCAAAATATTTCTTGATATAGGACCTTTCCTGTCGTATATTTTATTTGGATTAAGTCTAAATCAATATTTAATGGATATCGAGTTAGCGAAAGAAAACTTCACACAATATTTGAAATCCGGGAATTACAGAATTACTCCGGAGCGATTTGTAATACTTGAAGCAGTAATGAACTATGATGGACACTTTGATGCTGATGAGCTTTTTTTTCAGATGAAAACGGGGGGGCAAAAAGTCTCCCGTGCAACAGTATACAATACGCTCGATCTTCTTCAAGACTGTGGGCTAATTTCAAAGTACCGTTTCGGAGAAAATCACTCACGATATGAAAAAGCATTCGGACGCCCCCATCATCATCATATGATCTGTTTAGAGTGTGGAGATATCATCGAATTCGTGAATGATCGGATAGAGAAAATTCAAAAAGAAGTATGCACTGAAAATAATTTCAAAGCACAAACAACAACACTACAGATCTTCGGGATCTGTTCTAAATGCCAAAAATAAATATGTATACACTAGCAGAAATACCAGCAGGAACATCAGTAACAATTTCACGACTTGAATCACATCCTGAAACCTGTCTGCGATTGCGCGAACTCGGGTTTTGCGAGAATGCAACAATCCGTTGCGTCACGAATGGCACGTCGCAGCTGATTTGCGAGGTGTGCAATACAAAAGTCGGATTGAACTTCACTACTGCCAACTCAATCATTGTGACTCCTTTGTAATTGTGCGTTCATATGGTTGAGACAGCATCAAAAATATCACTCCGTAACATTGCCATTGTCGGTAATCCTAACTGCGGCAAAACAACTCTCTTTAATGCCTTAACGGGCATGCGACAAAAGGTCGGGAACTACCCGGGCGTTACCGTTGAAAAGAAGATTGGAAAAATAATTCTCGGCAACGGTGCTGAAGTATCCTTGCTGGATCTCCCGGGAACATATTCCCTGCTGGCAAATTCACCTGATGAAAAAATTGTCTCCGATGTTCTCTTCGGAAAAATTGCCGACACACCAATACCTGATGCGATTATTTGCGTCGTTGACGCAACCAACATAGAACGAAATCTTTACCTTGTCAGTCAAATTCTTGATCTCGGGTTTTCAGTTGTTG
>JACPGG010000144.1 GCA_016182545.1 Ignavibacteriales bacterium | reverse complement strand
GTTCCATGAAGTCCATCGGCATTAAAAAACTCTATTACTCCATCAGCGAAGTTGCCAAGATCACCGATCTGGAGCAATATGTGCTACGTTACTGGGAGTCTGAATTTGAACAGCTGAAACCGCAGAAGAACCGTGCGGGGAATCGGGTGTATACAAATAAAGAGATCAAACTGATCCTTCACATTAAAAAACTATTGCGTGAAGAGCGGTACACCATCGAAGGTGCAAAACAGGTTCTGCACACGTTCATTGTCGATGAATCAGGCGAACAAACCGTGCTGCCGTTTGGCGAAACATCAACGGAGAGTACAAAACCGGTCCTGCAGCAACCTGTCACACGGATCACCGATCCGAAACTTAAAGAGGATCTGAAAGAGGTAAAAGTGCTGCTGGAAGACCTGCTGGTTAAATTGAATTGACGAATCTGATGCCGAAAAACAAAAAAGTCTCTGTAAGAACCAGAGACTTTTTTGTTTTATGTCGGAACGGCGGGATTCGAACCCGCGACCCCTACCACCCCAAGGTAGTGCGCTAGCCGGGCTGCGCCACGTTCCGTCATACTGCACCACAAATTTACGAAAAAGTTTGGACAATCAAAAAGCATTGCTATGAAAAAAGTAATCTTCTTTCATTTATTGTTGGCAACATCCCTTTTCGCTCAAATTGAGACAGCGCAAAAACTCATCGTTGCAGTCGGGGATGGGTGGAATGCGAGTACGGGGAGAATGTACCTGTTCGACAAATCAGCGAACGGCTGGAAGAAACATCACTCAACATGGAACGTTTCATTCGGCAGAGCAGGATTAGGTTGGGGGATCGGACTGCATACGAATCCCGACGGTGAATATCAAAAAGCTGAGGGTGATCGTCGTTCACCGGCAGGCATTTTTGAATTGGGTTCGCTCTATGGATTGGATGCATCGGCACCGGAAGGGGTGCGTTATCTGTACCGACGGATCACCGGTCGCACACGCTGTGTTGACGATTCGGTTTCGCGTTTCTATAATCAAATAGTGGAAGAGGATTCCGCAACAAAGGATTGGTCAAGCGATGAAGAGATGGTGAGAGTCGATCCTGATTATAAATACCTCCTCGTCATAAACCATAATTCCGGAAACGATAAGGGAAAGGGGAGTTGTATCTTCCTCCATATTATCAACACTCCCACCACGGGATGCACAGCGATGGATGAAGAGGATATGATGACACTCCTCCGCTGGCTTGATCCGAACAAAAAGACACTTGTCGTTCAACTACCTCATGCCGTGTATCAGTCCTTCCGCACTGCGTGGAAACTTCCTTTATTGAAATAGCATTCCGATGAAAAAAACCAAAGTTGTTCTAGGAATCTTCTTTTCACTCTCCGCCCTGGTTGTTGTCGGATATTTTGCGCTGCGATATTTAGTCACAAAATCCTTTCCGGAATACGACGGTGAGCTGCAATTGTCGGGGCTGCACAATCCTGTGAAAATCTATAGGGATGATTACGGTGTGCCGCATATCTTCGCTCAGGATGAGCATGATGCTTTCTTTGCCCAGGGATATGTTCATGCTCAAGACAGGCTGTGGCAAATGGACCTTTCGCGGCGGGCAGGAGAGGGGCGGTTGTCCGAAATTCTGGGAACGCAAACGATCAAATTCGATAAAATGTTGAAGACGATCGGGTTCAAACAGATCGCCGAACAGTTGGAAATGCAGATCAGCCCTGTTTCCAGAGAAATACTGTCGTCGTACGCGGAAGGGGTGAATGCATACATTCGATCGAAGAAAGGAAAATATCCTGTCGAGTTCGATATGCTGAATTACGAGCCGGAAGAATGGAAACCCCTTCACAGTTTAATGATCGCCCGACTGATGGCGTGGGAGTTGAATATTTCCTGGCATGTGGATGTTGTGTTGGGAGAACTCGTCGCAACACTGGGCGAAGAAAAAGCAAAGGAGATATTTCCGACATATCCGGAAAACGGTCCCGTGATCGTTGCCCATTCGTTGACCAAAAAGAATATTTCACCATTGAAACAACTCACATCTGTGCACAACGAGTTCAAGCAATTTTTCGGAACGACGGGGACACATATCGGAAGCAATGCATGGGCGGTCTCGCCGGGAAAATCTGCAAGCGGTTACGCCATGCTTGCCAACGATCCGCATCTCGGTTTGGGATTACCTGCAAAGTGGTACGAGATCCATCTCAGCGGCGGTACGGTGAATGTTGCCGGAGTGTCGCTGCCGGGTGCGCCGCTTGTCATCATCGGGCACAATGCCGATGTTGCATGGGGATTTACCAACGTGATGGCTGATGATGCCGATTTTTATCTTGAACGGATCGATTCGCTCGGAGCTGAACAATATTTCTACAACGGCGAGTGGAGAGAGATTCAGGTCAGTCACGATACGATCTTTGTGAAGGATTCCGCGTTCGTACCGATCGAGATCAAAAAAACGATCCACGGTCCGGCGATCAACGAGATCTATCCGCTTGAAAAATTTGTCTCATCCGACTTCATCACCATGAAGTGGACAGGGTATGAGATGAGCGATGAATTGCTGGGACTCTATCTTGTCAATACATCGCGCAACTGGCAAAGTTTTTTAAAGGGAGTGAGAGAATTTACGGTGCCGGGTCAGAACTTTGTGTATGCCGATACGAAAGGAAATATCGGCTACAAACCGGGTGTGCGGCTGCCGAAACGGACGCATGATAATCCCACCCTTCCCGTTCCGGGATGGACCGGTGAGTATGAATGGCAGGGATTCGTTCCGTTCGACGATTTGCCCTCGTTGTTCAATCCGCCGGAAGGATTCATCGCAACGGCAAACAACAAAACGACGAACAGCGCAAAATATCATATCGCAAATCTATGGGAGCCCCCCTCGCGCATCCAGCGTATCCGCGCCGTGCTACAATCAAAAAACAACCTTGACCTTGCGGACTTTAAACAATTGCAGAACGATTATTTTTCGTACTTTGCAAAAGATATTACCCCCGCTATTGTATCGGCACACAGCGGAAGTTCTCCTGCAGACAAACGGCTGGAAACCGTCCTCAACTATTTCAAAAATTGGAACTTTACACTCTCGAAAGAAGATGTGCCGACAACAATTTTTGAGGTCTTCTTCAATCATCTTATCAAGAACATCTATTCGGATGAGATGGGGAGCGATCTTTTCCGGCAATATATTTTTCTTGCGAATATTCCGTACCGTGTAACGATGAAATTGCTGAACGATACTTCCTCCGTTTGGTTCGACGATATCACGACGCCACAGAAAGAAACCCGCGATGAGATCATCCGGAAGAGCCTTGAGGATGCTCTGAACGATCTGACACAGCGATTGGGATCCGATATCAAAGAATGGCGCTGGGGGAAGTTGCATACGCTGACACTGAAACATCCGTTCGGAAGCGTGAAAGTACTCGAACCTGTCTTCAACATCGGACCGATCGAGGTCGGAGGCTCCGGCACGACGGTGAATAATGGCGAGTACCATTTGACATCACCGTACGAGATGACACTCGGTCCTTCCATGAGAACGATCGTCGATTTCAGCAATATCAACGGTGCGATGTCGGTCATTCCATCGGGACAATCCGGACAGCCGCTGCACGAACATTATGCCGATCAGATACCGATGTGGAAGAACGGGGAGTACCACCCGATGCCGTTCGATGAACAAGCGGTTAGCCAACAATCGAAAAATATTTTGTATCTTACACCTCAGGAGTGAACAAAATCTTTTACAAAGTAACCACACCAGCATTATGCCGCCAGTAGTGAAGAAGTACGGAAGAACAAAAATAGTCTGCACGCTCGGACCCGCATCATCGACCGTTGAGACGCTCGTCAAGATGATCGAGGCGGGAATGGATGTTGCGCGGCTGAATTTCTCCCACGGATCGCATCAGGACCATCTTGAAATGATGAACAGGGTACGCCAGGCATCATCAATGACGGGGGAACCGATCGCCATCCTGCTCGATCTGCAGGGACCGAAGATCCGCACCGGGAAATTAAAAGAACCGATGGAACTGAACGACGGCGAGAAACTGGTCATCACCATCGATGAAATGCTGGGTGAGAATCATACAGTATCGACCACATACCAGCACCTGCCGAAGGATGTGAAGCCGGGCGATACGATTTTAATGGATGACGGGTTGCTGCAGTTCAAAGTGCTCTCAGCCACCGATCGTGAAGTGACGACGGAGGTTGTGCATGGGGGAATATTGAAAAGCAACAAAGGGATCAATCTCCCCGGCGTTGCTGTGAGCGCGCCATCGCTGACTGAAAAAGACAAAGAGGATCTCTTGTTCGGCATCGCAAACGATGTGGATTACGTAGCCCTCTCATTCGTACGTTCGGGAGCCGATGTTGTCTCTCTGCGCAACTACATCATATCGCACATCGATAAAAGAAAGATGCTTCCCATTATCGCCAAGATCGAAAAAGACGAAGCATTGAAGAATATCGATGAGATCATCAAGGAAGCGGACGGCATTATGGTTGCGCGCGGCGATCTCGGCGTTGAATGCAGAACGGAAGAAGTACCGCTCGCGCAGAAAATGATCGCGAGGAAAGCGAACGCGGCAGGGAAGCCGGTCATTATCGCAACACAAATGCTTGATTCGATGATCGAGAATCCGCGCCCCACACGCGCCGAAGCGAACGATGTTGCGAACGCCGTGCTCGACGGCGCCGATGCGGTGATGCTGAGTGGAGAAACTTCGGTCGGGAAATTTCCCGTCATCGTCGTGCAGACTATGGATACGATCATCCGCCGGACTGAAACCGAACAGCGGGACAGGCTCGACATCCATGACGAGATCAGCAGTCAGCAGGAGGCGGTGTTCAAAGCGCTCGGGCGTTCCGCGTGCATTCTTGCTAAACAGATCAATGCGGCGGCGATCATTTCATTCTCGCACTCCGGAGAGACGTTGAAGACGATCGCACGCTACAGACCGACAGCGCAGGTGATAGGAATAACAAACCGCGAGCGGATTCAGCGCAGGTTGAATTTGATCTGGGGTGTCCGTTCGGTACTGATAAAAAGTTTTGAAGTGGGGGAAACCGATTCAACGATCGCGCGCATCAACAGGATGCTTGTCGATCTTGGGTATTTAAAGGAGGGGGATTGGGTGGTGATCACTGCCGGTATTCCGCTCATGTCGCGCAATTCCACGAACATGATCAAGGTGGAAAAAATTCAATGATCACGAGGTGAAACTTTTGAGTGAGTATAGAAGAGCGCAATGAAACAGCGCTCAATAAAAAAGGTCACGCGATGCGTGACCTTTTGTGTTACAAACCGCTCTCCGAAATATAATCGTTGGTATCGTAGCGGATGTTCTCTTCATCCCGTTCGGCTTCATCCAGTTTCTTTTTCACCAGGATGGGGATGGCAATGATACCCGCAACGATCGCCGTCCATTTGATGACGCTCAGCAGATTCCTCATGACTCTAACCGTTCTGAAAAATGTTGATATACCGTGGTTTACTATTGGGAATAAAATAGGAAAAAATTCTCAAAGTTGTGCCTTCCGTCAACAGAATTAGAAAAAATTAACGGTCTCTGGACAAGGAAGAATGTTGAATACACTGGAGATGAACGATTGATGTTTGAGCTGCAAAATAGTAAATTCCAATTGGTCAGGGACGGTCATTCACCAATCACGGTTCCTGATGGCTTGCAGATACACCAATTCCCGACACCGCAAGGGAGAGAGACCACCTACGTCTTGCTGATCGATATCAGCAACTTTCAAGAATCCTTGAATTACCGCTCTGATACACCCTGAACGACGGTAGTGATTCAAGGGAGCTTGAACATTCTGACAGTTAGATTTTACCATTTTCCTCAATAAAAAATAGGTTTCTCATGATATTTCTACCCTTTCGTGTATTTACGAGATTTTCAATTGTTCTGTTCCTGGTCTTGGTTGGTGCCTGCAGAGAAGAGCCGACCGAACCGGTCGCGTCGCTGATACAATCCCCCACGACCATCTTTCCGCCTGTTGGACTTATTCCGTTGCCTGAATCTGTCCAAGCAGGAAGTGGTTCGTTCGTGTTAAAGGGAAATGCTATTATATCCGTTGAATCTGCAACGGAAGAGAACAAATGGATCGCTTCGTATCTTGCCGAAAAACTCAACGACTTGACCGGTTATTCCGTTACAACAGCAACTGCGGAAAAAGGAGGGATCATCCTCACCATGAGCGGCGCGGATGCTGCATTGGGAAACGAGGGATACTCACTCTCTGTAACTGACTCACAGATGAAATTGACCGCATACAATCCTGAAGGACTCTTCCGCGGCGTGCAAACAATCCGACAATTGCTCGCATTCACTCTGGACAGCATCTCCCGCGATACCGTGTGGGGATTTACTTCTCTGTCCATTCAAGATCGACCGCGGTACGAATGGCGCGGGGCGATGCTCGATGTTGCCCGTCATTTCTTCGGTGTAAGCGACGTTAAACGATTCATCGACCTGATGGCGTATTACAAATTGAACACCTTCCATATTCACCTGACAGATGATCAGGGATGGCGGATCGAAATAAAATCATGGAATAAACTGACGACGATCGGCGGCAACACTTCAGTCGGTGGAGGAGCAGGAGGATTTTTCACACAGAACGATTATGCGGAGATAGTGCGGTACGCGCAGCAGCGATACATCACCATCATACCGGAGATCGATATGCCGGGGCACATGAATGCTGCGCTTGCCTCGTATGCTGAGTTGAACTGCAGTGGCACTGCTCCGCCGATGTTCACGGGGATCGAAGTCGGGTTCAGTTCTCTTTGTATCAACAAACCGATCACGTACACATTCGTTGATGATGTGGTGCGCGAACTTTCTGGCATCACGCCGGGAAAGTATATTCATATCGGCGGAGATGAAGCGCATTCAACTCCTGCAGCAGATTATGTGCGATTCATCGATTCTGTCCAGGCGATCGTGAAGAAATACAACAAGAGAGTGATCGGGTGGGAAGAGATCGCACAGGGAAATATTTCTTCACCATCTTTAATACAGCACTGGAACAGCACCATCGCACAGCAAGGGGTTGCAAAAGGGGCAAAGGTGATTATGTCTCCTGCGACAAAAGCGTACCTTGATATGAAGTACGACAAATCGACAACACTGGGACAAGATTGGGCGGCGCTCATCGACGTGTGGGATCCTTCAACGACGATCAGCGGAGTGAACGACACACACATACTCGGACTCGAAGCTCCCCTCTGGACGGAGACGATACTGACAACAAACGATATCGACTACATGACATTTCCGCGACTTATTGGATACGCGGAGATCGGTTGGTCTTCTCAAGGTGGACGGGAGTGGGATGAATATAAGTATCGTCTTGGCGCACAGGGTGCTCGTTTGGCGCGGCTTGGTATTAATTTTTACAGATCGGATGAAGTGCCGTGGGAGTGAACACAAAAAA
Source organism: Ignavibacteriales bacterium (assembly GCA_016182545.1). GTDB lineage: Bacteria > Bacteroidota > Ignavibacteria > UBA10030 > UBA8401 > SpSt-333. The sequence goes on along the minus strand of JACPGG010000144.1, from coordinate 14,365 downwards.
GGCGAGCAATGCTCGCCTTTTTTATCCATCAACGTAATCCGGATATACTACAAATAATATTTCTGCACGTACTCAGCAACCATGCGGTGGGTGTTGTACTGCGGGACGAGCGTTGCTATCGCTCTGCGCATCCGCTTGATCCATTTGTGCGGAATGTTGCGCGAGTCGCGGTCGTAAAATTCGGGGATGATCTGCTCGCTTAAGACACGGTAGAGATTCTCCGCATCCTGCACATCCTGCGTGTGTGCATCCGCGGGTTGTTCGTCGCCCCCGATGGACCATCCGTTGGAACCGTCGTATGCCTCGCGCCACCAGCCGTCCATAATGGAACAATTCATTCCGCCGTTGATCGCAATCTTTTGTCCGCTCGTGCCGCTTGCCTCCAGCGGTCTGCGGGGATTGTTCAGCCACACATCCGCGCCGGAAATCAGATATCGGGCGACATTCATGTCATAATTTTCAAGGAAGACCACTTTGCCGAACAGGTTCGGATGCTTTGTGGTCTCGATGATCTTCTGAATGAATTTTTTTCCTTCATCGTCCCGCGGGTGTGCTTTTCCGGCAAAGATCACCTGCACCGGCTGCTCGTGATTGTTGAAGAGGGAAAGGATCTTTTCAAAATGTGTAAAGATCAAGGGCGCACGTTTGTAGGTAGCAAAGCGCCGTGCAAAACAGATCGTCAACGCATCGGGATTCAGAACGGTATCGTACACTGCAACGCCGTTTCCGTACCGAGCGTGCTGTTCACGCAGGCGGAACCGTGCGAACTCGATCAACTTTCGACGGAGCGTGTACCGCAAAGCCCAGAGTTCTTCATCCGTGATATTTTTCGGATCAATTGCTTTCTCCCAGAACTTTGGTTCGAGAAAATGCTCGCGCCAATCGTCGCCGAGTTTCTCTTTCCAGAAATAATACGTCTTCTCATGCAGCCAGCTGCTCACGTGGATGCCGTTCGTGACGTACCCGATCGGTACATCTTTTTCATCCTTCACGTCGTAGAGCATCTTCCACATCTCGCGGCTCACATGCCCGTGCAGTTCGCTGACGCCGTTGGCGGCGTGAGACATTTTTAAAGCAAGAACGGTCATGCAGAACGGGTCGTTTGCATTTCCTTTATGTTCGCGTCCGAATTCCATCAGTTCATCCATCGTCATACTGAAGCCCGCAACCTTGCTTTCAAAGACGAATGTCATCAAGTCACGGTTGAATCGGTCATGCCCTGCCGGGACTGGCGTATGCGTTGTAAAGATACATTCTTTAATAACATTCTTCATCGCCTTTTCTTTTGCGACTCCTTTTTCGATCTCTTCGCGCAGTAATTCCAGAGTCAGAAACGCCGAATGTCCCTCGTTCATGTGGAAGACCTGCGGTTTTATTCCCATGGCGCGCAGCATTCGTACGCCCCCGACGCCGAGGAGAATTTCCTGCGCAATACGCGTTGCGGAATCGCCCCCATACACATGCGCGGTGATGTCGCGGTAGCGCTCCTCATTCTCTGGAAGGTTCGTATCAAGGAGCAGAATCGTGCTGCGTCCCACGGCAAGTTTACGTGCGATGAACTTCACCTTGCTGAAGCCGATCTGCACTTCGCAGATGATCGGGTTTGCATTCTTGTCTTTGACAATTTCCGTTGCCTGCCGCTTCAAGTCGACAGGGAGGTATTGTTCTTGCTGCCATCCGTCGGCGGAGATACGCTGCTCAAAATATCCTTCACGGTAAAAAAGAGAGATACCGTAAAATGGAACGCCGAGATCGCTCGCAGATTTTGTGTGATCGCCTGCGAGAACGCCGAGCCCGCCTGAGTAAATGCGGACGCTTTCATGCAATCCGAACTCAGCACTAAAGTATGCGATGGGACCTTTCAATCCTTTTGCTGTTTCCGAACCCCACGTCGTCTTTTCTTTCATGTATGAATCGAATTGTGTCAACACGTTCGATATCCGCCGCGCAAAATCCTTGTCACCCAGCCGCGCATGCAATTCTTGATTGGAAATATCTGCCATCAACCACACGGCATTGTGACTCGCTTTCTCCCACAACCGCGGAGAGAGTTCGCGAAAAATATATTGTGCCTCGGGAGACCATGTCCACCAAAGATTTTTTGAGAGCGAGTGAAGCCCTTCCACGAGTTGGTGCACGGAGAGAGATTTTTTATCTGTCATAAGACTTTTGTTCACCTGTAAACCGTTTGGGATTGATATAAAGAAACAGAAAAATGTGAAGAATTCCAAAGGGAAAAATTATAGAACAACAGATTGGATCATTTCAGGGTTGACAAGCCAGTGTAACTTGCCATTCCCTCGCGACGGCGCACCGACAGTTTCAACACATGCAAAACTTGCCGTCTTCATAACAACGTGAGATGTTTCTGTTCCGCTGATGAGCATTGAGATACAGGTGCTTGCAAACGGTTCATGTGTGACGCAAAGAATGCGTGATTCGTTTGTGAATGAACGGAGATGATTGAAAAGATTCTTCGGATCGGCGTCGGGAGTGAGAAAGTCCGTTTCTTCAATCGGTGCAGCAGGGAGTTGTTCCATCATGGTTCGCGCCGTCTGTCTCGCTCGGGTTATTGGACTGACGAGAACATGCGTGAAATGGATTTTTGCTTTCAGGCAGTACGTCCCGATGGTTCGTGAATCTGTTTCGCCGGCTTCTGTCAATTCTCTGTCAAAATCTGATATTGAACTCGCTCCGGCTTCGCCATGCCTCAAAATGAAAATCTTCATAGTGATTACGCAGATTTCTCCGATTTAGTCGCAGATTCAGTATTCACTTTTCTGCGAATCTCCACACTTTTTCCGAAATTAATGAGCAATCCGACTTGCAAGGATGTTGCTTTAAGATAATGAAGCAACTTATCGTCGAACGATTTTTCAAAATTCTTCACAGCTTTCAATTCCAAAAGTACAGAGCCGTCAACAACCGGATCAGCCACAAAATCTCCGACAGATTTTCTATTATACTCAACGGACACTTTTTTCTGTTGTTCAATCTTATGACCTTGTTGCTGTAATTCTTCAACAAGGGCATTCTCATATACTTTTTCGACAAAACCGGAACCGAATGTGTTGTGTACTTTATATGCGGCCGCGATGATTCTTTCGGTTAATTCTTTTAATGGATACTCAGTGTCGGGAAATTCTCTTTTCATCTGCGTCTAATCTGCGCCATCTGAGCTATCAAAGGCGTTTGCGTGCGTCGGCATATCCCGGTTTCAAGATATCGTAGATGATCTTGATCCTGTCTTTGTACGGGATGAATGCGCTCTTCATTGCGTTGATGGTAATCTTTTCCAGGTCGTTCAATGTGAGATTGTAATATTTATGAGCGACATGATATTCGTCCGTGAGAGTAATGCCGCTCATCAGCCTGTCGTCTGTATTCAGCGTCAATCTGAATTTGTATTTATGGTAGATAGGGAACGGATGTTCTTCCAAACTTCGAACCGCGCCGGTGTGGACGTTGCTGGTAAGACAGATCTCGATCGGAATGCGTTTATCCAAAACATATTGCGCCAGTGTTCCCATGCTCAACACTTCGCCATCTTTCACTTTCATATCTTCGATCAATCGCGTGCCGTGGCCGATACGGTGCGCGCCGCACCATTGGATCGCCTGCCAGATCGATTCCTTGCCGAACGCTTCTCCGGCATGAATGGTGATATTGAAATTTTCCCGCTGGATATAATGAAATGCATCCACGTGTTTCTTCGGCGGATATCCCCCTTCTTCGCCTGCCAGATCGAATCCGACCGAGCCGTGATTCCTGAATTCGACGGCAAGTTCCGCGACCTCCTGCGAGACAGTCGGTTCCATGTGCCGTAATGCGCAGATGATCACTCCGTACTGCACGCCGAAATCTTTTTTTCCCCGTTCCAGTCCTTTGATCACCGATTTCATCACGCGTGACGTTGAGAGTCCTTTATTTGTATGGAAGACGGGAGCGAATCGTGTTTCGACGTACACGACGCCGTCCTTTTTCATGTCTTCCATCATTTCATATGCGACCCGTTCCAATGATTCTTCCGTCTGCATCACGCCGCACGTGTGTTCAAATCCTTCCAGGAACAACGGGAGACTCCCTCGCTGCGCACCGCGCTGGAACCATTGATCCAATTCTCCGGGATCGTTTGTGGGGAGTTTAGTGTACTTCTGATCTTTTGCCAATTCAATAACCGTTTGTGGGCGGACGCCGCCGTCGAGATGGTCATGAAGCAGCACTTTGGGAACTATACGGAGGAAATCTTTTGTCAATTGCATGAGATGAATCCTTCAAAAATTTTACTCAATATAGGGAAAAATGTTGAGGAAATCTCAGAAAGAAGCGAATTGTCGTGATACATTTGTTATCGTTTCATAATTGATTTTCATCGCCGTACTAAGTAGTTTCCAATACACTAAAACAATCTTATACGAATGGAAGAAATCCGCCGGCTCTCCGCAATCATGTTCACCGACATTGTCGGCTACAGCGCGCTGACACAGAAGAACGAAAGACTTGCGCTTGAACTGCTGCAGGTTCACGCCGAACTGCTTCGAACGATCTTTCCCAAATTTCGCGGCACAGAGATTAAAACAATCGGCGACGCCTTTCTTGTGGAGTTTTCCAGCGCCCTGGATGCCGCCGAATGTGCTATTGAGATTCAAACGAAACTGAACAACTACAACGGATCCGCTCAATCGGAACGGCGGCTGCAACTTCGAATCGGAATTCATCTGGGCGATGTGGTCAAACGCGAGAATGATATTTTTGGCGACGGGGTCAACATTGCGGCGCGCATCGAACCGTTTGCAGTACCTGGGGGCGTCTGTGTTTCTGAAGATGTTGCGCGGCAGGTTCAAAATAAAATTTCTTTCCCACTCGAACAATGTTCTTCGCAGCAGTTGAAGAACATCGCTCTCCCTGTTCAATTGTTTTCGATCCAATTCCCGTGGCTTCCCAAAGGACAGCATGACAGGACAATCGTCATTGATACAAACGCTCTACACCGCACGACGATCGCCGTTCTTCCGTTCACCAACATCGGCGCAGGAAACGACGATTATTTTTCGGAAGGAATAACGGAAGAGATCATCTCCTCACTTTCCAAACTAAGCGGTCTCGATGTCATCGCGAGGACATCGGCATTCAGGTTCAAAGATTCGACTCTGGACGTTACATCGATCGCGAGCCAACTCGGCGCGGGAACGATCCTCGGCGGGACGGTGCGAAGAGCGGGAGAGAAAGCACGCATCAGCATCCGCCTGATGGATGCGGGATCGCAGCACCTCATGTGGAGCGAGGATTACACCAAGGATCTGAACGATATCTTCACCGTGCAAAGCGATATTGCAATGCAAGTTGCTTCTTCACTTCAAGTGAAACTGCTTGCCTCAGAAGAAAAAAATATTCACAGACAGGGGACAAAAAATCCCGATTCATTCCAGTCATTTTTGCTCGGAAGGTTTTATTTAAATAAACGCACAGGTGAAAGTATTCAACGATCTATCGAATATTTCGAGAAGTCCATTTCTTTCGATGAACGGAATGCCCTCTCCTATGCCGGTCTTGCCGAAGCGTATACGTTGATCGCCGGGGCGGGATACGGATCGCTGGACAAGCAGGAAGCGACACGGCGCGCCGTCGAGGCGTCGATGAAAGCGATCGCGCTGGATGAGTCACTTGCCGAAGCGCATCTTGCACTTGCGTACGTCAAGTTCCGCATCGAGTGGAACTGGAAAGAGGCAGAGAAAGAATTTTTGCACGCCATTCGACTGAAGCAAAGTTTTTCCAAAGCGCACGAATTGTACGGTTTGTTTTTGGGCATCCATCGCAGGTTCGATGAAACGTTCGTGCATATCAAGCGTGCGCTTGAACTTGATCCATTGTCTGCAGGAGTTCATACGGGATATGGACGATTCCTGACGTTCGCCCACAGGTACGAAGAGGCACATCGTTCCATTTCTCAGGCTCTTGAACTGGATCCCAACTATGCCGAAGCGCATTTCGCGATGGGGGATTATTACCTCGCGAAAAAGAATTATGAAGAAGCGCTTGCCTGTACTGAAAATGCGTTGTCTCTTTCGGGACGAAGACCTATTATTCTGGGGACTGTCGGATATCTGAAAGGGATGCTCGGTGATGTACATGAAGCGGAAGGAATTCTCGTTGAGTTACGCACAATGGATTCGCCCGCACAATCGACCCTCTTTGCGCAGGCAAATGTGCTTGCCGGACTTGGCAGAATTGATGAATCGGTTGAGGCAATGGAGAAAGCAATTGATATGCGCGAAGGAGTCGCGGTGTTCATCAACGCCGATCCGTCGTTCTTTGGAGGGGATGAGATGCAACGGCGTGTGAAGGGGATGCTTGAGAAGATCGGTTTCGATACGACGGGGTTATGAGTGCTCGCCTTTCAGGCGATTCACGACGGCAATCGAAAGCAAAGAGATTCCTCCCATGACTGCAAATGAAGTCGAGTACCCAAATTGCGCAACGAGCATACCGACTGTATATGCACTCAATGATTCGCAGATATTCGTTCCTCCCATATACGTGCTGAATTGTGTTGCGCCGAGATTGGGATCGGTGAGGTTCATGAACATGGTGTAGGTTGAGGCAGTAAAAACACCAATTGCGCAATACAGCAGCGTCATGGCAGCGAGTACTGTTGTGCTATCTCCATCATACTCCGCTGAAGCAAGAATCGAAACGAAAAATACTGCAGCAGCGACGAGAAGAGTAGAAATCTGTACGAATTTGAACACGTCAATCTTTCCCACCACATAACCTCCCGCCAATGCTCCGATAAGCATCGCGATCACGGAAAGGAGAGAAAAGAACAATCCAATTTCATCTTTTGACAAACCGTTGTCGACAAAGAAAGGTCCGGCGACCGCACCGACACTTTCGTATGCCGTACCGCCGATGACTGCAAATAGCAATCCGAGCCTCAACGTGCGCGAACGAAGAAGCAGTCTCATGCGGGAGAAAAATTCCTTCCGCTTCTCCGACACGGGCACGACAGACGCCGGACCATGCGGGATGACAATGAATACAATCACCAACACAATTGATATGAAGATGAGCAGTCCCGCGATAATCATTTTCAATTCAAAGTATTGAGTTACGACGATTGCACCGCCGCCGAAGAGCGCACGTCCCAAAAGCATTCCCGCCTGCATCCATCCGTTCACTGCACCTCGTTCAGAAGCAGGAACCTCGGTGATGCACAGCGCGTCGATTGCTGCATCCTGCGTTGCAGCGGAGATGGTATGAAGTAAGAACAGGATCACGACAATCGAATGAGCAGATGAGACATCGACAAATAAAAGAGGGAGCAGAGATAAAACCATCATTGTTTGTGCGCTGAGTATCCACGATCGGAGCGTGCATCGAGGTGAACGGAGAATATCGACCAGCGGAGCCCAGAGAAATTTCAACGCCCAGGGAAGAATGAGAAGGGACGTCAGTGTCGTGATTTCGTTGACGGGAAATCCGAGCGTACGGAGTTCAGTGGGAAGGGTCCACCAGATGAAACCGATCGGTGCCCCTTCGCTTGCGTACAAAAGAGCAAAGAGCAAAATGCGTTTACGGGGTGTGGAAAGGAAGTTCAATTCAAGACGGAGATTGTTTCTTTCCAATTTAAAAGATTACGAAAGAATTCCTATTGATTTTTCCACCGATGTAAGCACTCTTCCCTCTTTCACCAACGCCAAAGATTTTTGAATATCATCATGCAATATCCTGTCGTCATCAAGGTGAGAAATATGCTTGCGGATGGTTTGATACGCGGCATTCGTTCCTTTGCCGCATTTGAGCGGCGCGTGGAAATCGATCGCCTGTGCTGCGGTGAGAAGCTCGATCGCGAGAACGGTCTGTACGTTTTTCAAAATCCGCCAGCATTTCTGTGCCGCAATTGAACCCATGGAATTATGATCTTCCTGATTCGCCGAGGTCGGAATTGAATCGACGCTGGCGGGATGAGAGAGCACTTTGTTTTCGGAAACAAGTGAAGCGGCAGTGTACTGGGCGATCATCAATCCCGAATTCAATCCGCCGTTCTGCGTGAGGAAACGGGGGAGACGGCTCAGGGCACCGTTCACCATTCTCTCCGTCCGGCGCTCGGAAATATTCGCGAGTTCCGACAATGCGATCGCTGCGAAATCCATAGCCAATGCCATCGGCTGCCCGTGAAAATTTCCTCCTTCAAGATGTTGTTTCTCTTTCGGAAAGATGAGCGGATTGTCGTTCGCCGAGTTGATCTCGATGGATATTTTTTCTACAACATACTCCAAGGCGTCGCGCGATGCGCCGTGCACTTGCGGTGCGCAGCGGAGTGAGTAGGCATCCTGCACGCGGTCGTCGTTGAACCGGTGCGACTCCCGGATCTCGCTCCCTTTCATTAGTGCCCGCAGATTCTTTGCCGACGCGAGTTGTCCTTTGTACGGACGGAGTTTGTGTATCCGTTCGTCGAAAGCAGTGTCGGTTCCTTTCAGCGCTTCTACACTTAAGGCGCAGGCGATGTCCGCAAGTTTTGTCAGCTGTCCCGCTTCGTGGATGATCAATCCGGCAAATGCGGTCATCATTTGTGTACCGTTGATGAGAGCGAGACCTTCTTTTGCAGTCAATTTCAGTGGGGAAAGATTTAATTTTTTTAATGCTGTTGAAGCCTTTTCAAGTTTCAAGTTTAAAGTTTCAAGTCGTGGATTTTCAAACTTTGAGCCGTGAAACTTGAAACGTGAATCATGAAACTGATATAGTTTTCCCTTCCCCATCATCGTCAGAACAAGATGCGCCAATTGCACCAGATCACCGCTCGAACCGACAGAACCCTGCGACGGCACGACCGGCACGAATCCCGCATTGAAGAACTTTACGATGAACTCGACTGTCTCCGGACGGATGCCGGAGAATCCTTTTGCGAGCGCATTGACCCGCAGTATAATCATCGCGCGTACAATTTCGGGCGGAAGAGGATCCCCTGCCCCCGCAGCGTGACTTTTGATGAGATTCGTCTGCAGTTCTTCGATCTTGTCGAATGGAATGCGGACATTCGCAAACTCGCCAAATCCGGTCGTGACACCGTAGATCACTTCATCTTTTTCAAGCCACTCTTCAACCAATGCACGAGAACGTTGCATCGCCTTTTTTGCTTTCGGTGAGAGTGAAATTTTTGTCGCAGCATCAGTGGATGCAACGTAGAGTTGTTCGATTGTCAGTGAATTGCCGTCGAGTGTGAGGCTCATAAAAAAATATTTTTATAACCACAAAGGCACTAAAACACGAAATATTTTTAGAAGCCATCTCAAAAACAAATTAGCGATCATTCTGGGCACATTCGCTTCGTACGGAATGATACATATTTTGTATTTGTGAGACCACTTCCAGTGACTTTGTGACTTAGTGGTAGTTTTTGACGAATTCTTCAAGTCCTGAAATTATTTTTTCCGCGATCTTTTTCCGAAACCCCGGATCGATCAATTTCATTTCATCTTCGGGATTGGATAAGAATGCCGTTTCTACAAGCACGTTCGGGAATTGCGTCGGTCCGCTCAGTGAGAAATTGAAATTACCTGTCACTCCCCATTGCCCGAGCTCGAGTTGAAGCATTTTTGCATACATGATGTCGGAGAGCGATTTGAATCCGGGATAACGATAATATGTGCTCGTTCCTTTGATCGCGTCGGGATCGGAACTTTCGCCGATAGAATTGCAGTGGATACTGACGAGAATATGAGCATTCCCTGCAAGGATCTTGTCGGTGCGGTCGCCCATGAAGACGTTTGAATCTGTATCGCGCGTCATCACGGTCTTAATTCCTTTTGCCTGCAATTGTACGTTCAATTCTTTTGCGAGTGCGAGCGTGACATCTTTCTCTATCACTCCCGTTGCTCCTTTTGCTCCTTCGCTTCCTATTCCGTGTCCGGCATCGATCGCGATCGTTAGTTTTGAAAGAACGTTCATCGAATCGGTAATGACAGGGGGACGACGCACCTTAATTCTCATCGAACTTCCTTCGTACGATATATCGTACCCCCAATGCTGCTTATAATTCAGATAGATCGTCATCTGAAAATGTTCAGCGCCGGCTTGCGTGGTTTTCACCATTTGAATTCCCTGCGACGAGAGTTGATGGGTGATCCAGTTGGTATTTGACGACGCGCCGAAAATATTCACGACGACCGCGCTCGGATCTGTCAACTGTTCGCTTGTGTACGGGACCCGTTGTCCGAGACCGACACGCACGACATCTTCGGAATCGTTGCCGGTAACGGAGATCGAGCCTGTGAGCGTGACAGGGAGCGGCGTGTCGATCGGGAGGAGAATGCAATTATCTTCGGGCAGCCACGATTCCATTCCGTCGGAAAGTTTCACCCGATACTGCCTGCCGACTTTTCCGGTAACGATGAGGCGGACACCTTCAACGAGGAATCCCAGTTTCGCGCCGCCGAGACGGTCCGTGCCAAGTCCGGCGTTGAGGAACGGGCGTTTGCCGGTCGTTTCCACGACGCGGGGGAGAGAATCCTGAATGATGGAAATTTTTCCTTTCGCAATCTCATCAAGACTGCTGAAGAAATTCTTTTTGATGGAAACTTTCACTGCGGCATCAATGCATTCATCCTCCTCTTCAATTTTATATCTGCCGATGTACGTGCCGGTTCCGTTCCCGTTCTTTGCAAGCACTTCAGTCATCGGGATTCCGGATTCCACCCCTTCGATCTCAAATTCCGGTTGTTTGCCTGACGTTCCCCGCATCCTTACTTAAAGGATATCGCCGGCAGTCAGCCACATATCTTCGGACGGCGACGAAACATTCTCTATATACACTTCATCAGCAGGATATATTTTTTGAGCAGGTTTGATGAAAACAAAATCTTTCGTCAGCGAATCTCCGTTGACGCCGACGACCGCGATGTGCAGCACACTTGTGTCTGTTGTGAGGTAGTGCAGCCCCACAAATGCACCGGTGGGATATACTTTTACCTCTTTGTAATTGATGAACGCCTTCGACGTCGGATTCGTCGATGCTGCGATGCGGTGGCGGTACGCGCCGTACTGCAGTGTATCACGCTCCGGGATGACGAAGCGAAGAAAAAGAGAATCGGTTGTTTGTGAAAAGAGAGATCCTGAGAGTGCGAAAAAGAGGATGAACTGTTTCAAGAGCGTGCTTCCTTTACATCCGGAAGATGTCAGACATCTTCTGATTTGAATAATCGGGAATCTGAATGTTTTGTGCGGTCATTCGGCGCGATGTCTGACATCTGCGCCGATTATTGTGCCTAATGTAGCGATGATTGCGGGGAAGTTGAAGGAAGGAATGAGCCGAAGATTTTCCAAATCTCCGAGATTTGGAAAATCTATTCCCTCAATAAATCACTTTATTCAGCGGATACTCGATGATCCCTTCCGCACCGGCGCGCTTTAATTCGGGGATGATCGCGCGGACGATCTTCTCTTCGATGATCGTTTCGATTGCCACCCACTCAGGATCCGACAACTGCGAGACTGTCGGTTTGCGGAGAGCGGGGATGAGCGTCGTGATCTTTTCCAGATCGGTCTTGCGCAGATTCATTTTCAGTCCGACCCGGTTTCCGGCGTTGATCGCCCCTTGAAGGAGCATCGCCAGATTCTCTATCTTCGTTCGTTTCCACGGATCGCTCCAGCTCAGCTTGTTGGCGATCAGTTTTGTGTTCGATTCGAGCACGACATCGACGATACGCAGTTTGTTTGCGCGGAGCGAGCCGCCTGTCTCCGTCACTTCGACGATAGCGTCGACGAGGTCGGGAGTTTTCACTTCCGTCGCTCCCCACGAAAATTCCACCGTCGCATTCACGCCGTGCTTCTTCAGATATTCTTTGGTGATCCCGACAACTTCCGTTGCGATCCGTTTACCTTCAAGATCTTTCACCGTCTTCACGGGGGAATTTTCATGCACGGCGAGTACCCACTTCACTTTGCGCATTGATTGCTTTGAATAGATGAGGTCACAGACTCTGACGACATCGACGCCGTTCTCGATGATCCAATCATATCCGGTCAATCCCGCGTCGAACACGCCGTCTTCCACATAGCGTGCAATCTCCTGCGCGCGGATCAACATCGCTTCCAGTTCTTCGTCATCGACAGAGGGAAAGTATGAACGGCTTGAGACGGAAAAATTAAATCCCGCTTTGCTCATTAATTGAAGGGTTGCTTCCTGAAGACTCCCTTTAGGTAAACCGAGTTTGAGCTTATTCATTTTTTGATTTTCTGATTAAGTGATTTGATGATTTCGTATAATCTGTCAATCGAAAAATCACCAAATCATTAAATGATCAAATCTAATGTATTGTATAATTAAACAAATTAACGGAAGGATACAAGAGGAGGTAGAGTCCCCACATGACAATGCCGACGGAAAATGGGACCGAAAGATTGTCGTCGATCTTCCAGGAACCCGCTTCGACAATTGTTCCGGCGACTGCGGCGACAGCACCGATAAGATATTCGGTCGGAGACCATTCAACTTTTGGGGTCAAAGCGACGACGATCAGGGCGGTGATAAAAAAGGTAAGGCTTCCTTCGACGCTCTTTTGCAGAAATTTTCTCTTCCCAAATTTTCTTCCTATCAACGCTGCGAACGTATCGGATACGATCAGAATGGTGAACGCGGTAAGGACAATCAATTTTGGAAAGAGGATGACACACAGGGTTGCAGCGATCAAAACATTCGTAGCGCCGTTCAAGCGTTTCGATGTACCATCCTGTTCGTGCTTGCGCAGCATGAATCCGAAGGTTTTGTAGAAAAGATCGGCAGTCGGCTTGTGATAATACCGGAGAAGGTCGACCGTAAGAAATGCGAGCGTGATCGGCACCAGCAGTTGCAGTGCCAAATCGCGTTCGATGAAATAATAAATAACCGGTATGCTGAGAGAACTGAGGTGAATGCCTTTCCGCGCGATCTCCGCTGTGTACTCGATATTCGCTTCGTGGATCATATCATTTAGTTTTACGGCTGCGGGAAGCGGCTTTCGGTTTTGATTCTTTCTTTTCGGCGGAATCCTGCTGCGATGCAGCGGCAACCGCCTGTTCAACGACCGGAACGGGTAGTTGCTGCGGTGCAGTATTCACCGTTCCGTTCGCAACACCATTCCCGTTCTTTGCAAGAGGGGGAAGTTGTTCTCCGCGCAGCACCTTGTCGATCTCTTCGCTGTCAAGGATCTCACGTTCAAGAAGTGAATTGGCAAGGAGGTGGAGTTTATCGATATTCTCCGTCAGGATCTCGGTCGTCCGTTTTTCCGCCGTACTGATGATCTTCTTCACTTCTTCATCGATAATGCGGCCTGTGTCTTCGCTAAAATCGCGGTGCTTGGTGATCTCGCGTCCGAGGAAAAGTTCTTCCTCTTTCGCACCGTAAGCGATCGGTCCCATTTTATCACTCATTCCCCATTCGCACACCATCTTCCGGACAAGATTCGTTGCACGTTCGATGTCGTTCCCGGCGCCGGTGGTGAGCTCGTTAAAGATGATCTTTTCCGCCACACGCCCGCCGAAGAGCATTGCGATGAGTGATTCAAGATATTTTCTGGAGTACGTATGTTTCTCGTCGATCGGCAGCGACGTTGTCACACCCAGCGCGCGTCCGCGGGGAATGATCGTCACTTTGTGGATCGGATCTGATTCGGGAATATATTTTGCAACGAGCACATGTCCCGCTTCATGGTACGCCGTGATCCGTTTCTCCTTATCGGAGATGATCATCGATTTGCGCTCCAATCCCATCATCACTTTGTCCTTCGCCTCTTCAAAATCTTTCATCGTCACATCTTTTTGATTCTTGCGTGCGGCAAGCAGCGCCGCTTCATTCACCAGATTTGCAAGATCGGCGCCGGCGAGTCCCGGAGTACCCTTTGCGAGCGTTTCCAATTTTACATCGGCATTCAGCGGGATATTCTTCGTGTGCACTTTCAAAATACCTTCACGTCCGCGCACATCGGGACGATCGACAACAACCTGACGGTCGAATCTTCCCGGTCGCAACAATGCCGGATCGAGAACGTCGGGACGATTCGTTGCAGCGATAAGAATGACGCCGCTGTTCTGTTCGAAACCGTCCATCTCCACAAGGAGCTGATTCAATGTCTGTTCGCGCTCGTCATGTCCGCCGCCGAGCCCTGCGCCGCGGTGACGTCCGACAGCATCGATCTCATCAATAAAGATAATACACGGTGCGTTCTTCTTCGCCTGTTCAAACAGATCGCGGACGCGGCTTGCGCCGACACCGACGAACATTTCAACAAAGTCTGCACCGCTGATGGAGAAGAAGGGAACACCCGCTTCGCCGGCGACCGCGCGGGCGAGCAATGTTTTTCCTGTACCGGGAGGACCCAGTAGCAGAACG
>JACPGG010000143.1 GCA_016182545.1 Ignavibacteriales bacterium | reverse complement strand
GACTGACTCTATCTGAAACTGAAATTGATCCTGTGCCGGGTAAAGTAATTTCAGTTGTTAAATCCTTTTGTGCATAATTTCTAAGCTCGAAATCAAATGCAAATGTCAAATTTTCTCCTGCTCTGTATGATGCACCGAAACCTATCATGAGTGGCATTTCTATAGTTTGTTTTACATCCAATGTTCCGCTGCCGGGATTATTTGACAACTGATCTTCTATAAAAACAGAACCTTCACTTGTAAGATCAAAAGGAGTTCTCAATGTTGCGCCTACTTTTAGTGGGAAGCCATTCTTCATTTGCTCAAAATCAACTAAGGTTCCAAATACAAAATTTAACCCGGAATAATCTGCAGAATAATCCTCGCGGTTCCTTCCAATACCTTTTATCTCCAAACTGCTCTTATTCTCAATCGAACCGGTCCAAATATTGATCGATAAGCCCAAGGCAATAACGGGTGTGACTTTTAATGCTATAGCGGGAGTTATTGTATTGACACCGCCACTTCCTTCGCTAATTTGTTCGACCTCATTCCCAAAATTGTCGAAATCCTTATCTTTGCTTTTTTCAAAAAAATCCAATTGTTTTTGGAATGAAATCGCTGTCACAAGTTTCAGATCGCTTTTAGACACAGGTAACGCGAAACTTGCAAAGTTCAGAGCAAATCGACCTTCAGCATCCTCGTAGTCTAATCGAGGTCTCGTCTCGTGTTTGAACGAAACTGCTTCTCTGATAAATCGTGTAACTAGTGATGCTTCCGGTCTTTCTAATTGTGTCAATCCTGCCGGATTCCAAACCACTGCGGTGGCATCATCCGCAAGACCTATGAAAGCGCCGCCAAATCCTTCAGCACGCGCACCAGATCCGGTTGATTAACACTTTATCACCAACTTGAAAATCTTGCTCTGTTTCAATCGTTCGCACGGTAGCGAATTTATCTTGGACCTGAATGACAATGATCTCGCCGAGTCTTGTTACTTTTTTTCCCAGTATCTCCCCTGAAATGGGGTGTTTAATGCTCTCTCCTTCTCTAAAGACGACGCATTTTGTCCCTTTGCGTAATCCTTGAATGCTGCCGATATCGATGAACAATTCTTCGGCGTCAACTTTAATAATATCACCCTCGATGATCGGGAGTTCATTGTACAATAACGTCGCAACATTGGTCACCGTTGCATCCAAACCTTCCGCCGATGTATTTTCAGAAGCAGCATCTTGAGCGATCAGAGTCTCTCCGGTTTCAACATCCACCAAACGTGCCGAGATTTTCACCGCTGTGCCGCTCATAGAAATATTTCCGATCACAAGCGCATCTGCCCCCGCGATCTTGCCGAGTTTCACTGCAGTTTTATCGTCAACGAATCCCGATGCCTGAATTTTTTGTTCGGAAACGATTTTGTCGATCGCAGAGCGCTCAATCACTCTAAAGCGACGGAGATTCACAAGTTCATTGATCATTTCATTCGTGACGGCATCTTTGTATTTGGCGGCATCCGTTCCGGCTTCAAACGGTAACACTGCAACAGCCAATCGAGAACCAACTTGCGGAAGCGCATTCGGATCATACTTGCGCGTAACAACAATGATATTCCCTTTCGGGGGAACAACAGATTCTTTTGCGGGAAGAACAGTAACACCGGGTTGCGGTTTTTTGGTCTCGGCGATCTGCAGCTTCGGTTTCGGTTCTTCCTTTTTTATAACCGGCTTCGGAGGAGGAATACCGCCGCTGATCATTCGGTAATATTCTTCTGCTCGATCAGTTGACCGATACGCCATGGAAAGTTCAAGTTCCTTTTTAGCAATATCTGATTCACCCAGCATGTAATGTGAGATGGCTATTTCCCGGTGCGGGTAGTATTCGATGAAACGAGTTCCGTAGGTTCTCTTACGCTGGGCATCTTCAAACTCAAGCGATATGGCAGATTTAAATTCCTGAATGGCTCGCTGCCAGTCTTGTTTTTCCATGTACTCAAGACCGGCTGTATAAAAATTATAGAATTTGTTCTGCGAGAAAAGAAGTGGAGTAAAGAAAAGAAGAACCGTAAAAAGTTTTTTCATAGTATATATTCTCGATCCGTTGTGAGTATATACATTTCTTTTGAGATAATCAACGGGGTAGATGTTCACTTCATGGATGCAAGTACGTCATCAAGAATCCCGAACAGCTGATCGAATTCCGCTCTGCCGGCGATCAATGGCGGTAAGATTCTGATTACGGTATTTGCTGTTGAATTGACAAGAACGCCTCTCGATAGAATCTCTTCGACGATCGGACCGCTTTCAATTGTTAATTCGATGCCAATCATATATCCAAACACCCTGATCTCTTTTATTATGGCATGCTTCGATTGCATTTCAAAGAGTTTTGCCGCTGCGTATCTTGAAGTTTCAATAACATTGCGAAGGAATTCATCGTTAATGACTATATCGATTGTTGCTATGCCGGCTGCGCATGCGACCGGATTCCCGCCAAACGTAGTTCCATGCACTCCGTACGACCAGACATCCGACACTTTTTTTGAACCTAAAATAGCACCCAATGGCAATCCGCCGCCGATTGGCTTTGCGATTGTGACAATATCCGGTTCAATGGTAAAATGCTGATATCCGAACAGCTTTCCGGTTCTTCCGATCCCAGATTGTATTTCATCAGCAACAATAAGAAAACCGTATTGTTCACGAAGCGATTGTAATCGGTCAACAAATTGCGGCGATACGCCAACGATCCCTCCTTCACCCTGAATGAATTCAAGGAATAGTGCAGCCGTATCGGAATTTATTTTTTTGTTCAGATCATCGACGTTGTTGAATTCAATACTTCCGAAATGAGGAAGAAACGGTTCGTAACCATCCCGGTATTTTTGTTTATCCATCAGCGACAATGCGCCCATCGTTCTGCCGCTGAAACCGTTGCTCATTCCAAAGATCGTTTTTTTGTTATTCGCCTTTCCCCATTTGCGAATCAGTTTGATCGAACCTTCGATCGCTTCTGTACCGCTGTTGGTAAAAAAGATTTTATCAAATTTCGAATGTCTGAGTAATCGCTCGGCTAATTGAAGTTGTGGCTCTTGAATGAAAAAATTAGAAAGGTGCGTGTACTTTCGTGCTTGTGATTCGATCGCTTTGACGACAGCAGGGTGTGCATAGCCTAGCGCATTGACAGCAAGACCGGAAAACATATCAAGATATTTTTTACCATCCGTTGTGTAAATGAAGCATCCCTCTCCCCGTTCTACTTCCAGAGGAAGACGTTTGTATGTGTGGAAAAATAATTTTGATTCGGTCTCTATAAAATTCATTGGAGTTCTTTTCGTTGTGTGAGAGATGAAAATAAAACATCAAAAAAATCTATTCTAGGTTTCAACTCTTCCTTCGTACCATTGTTCTGGAGAATAAAATCGGAACGCTCAATAAGTTCTTGAGATTGAAGTTGGTTTTTTATTCGTGAAAGGACCACATCGCTCTTTACGTTGTCCCGTTTCATTACCCGATTGATCCTGAGTTCGTCATTGGCAATCACGGAAAGCACATAGTCGAGTTTCTCATCCATTCCGGATTCGAAAAGCAATGCTGCTTCCGCCAGTCCATAACGGTTGGATGAAGCAAGTGTTTGCTTCCACGCATCAAATTCTAAAAATACTTTGGGATGAAGGATTGAGTTAAGGAGTTGTAGCTTGCCGTGCTCCGCAAAAACAATGGAAGCAAGTTTTTTTCGATCGATCACTTTTTCATCTGTCAATATCGAAGTGCCGAATTCACGAACTAATTCCCTCTTTACGTCCGGACGTTCGCTTATTTCTTTAGCTATTTCATCGGCATGAAAAACGGGAATTTTCTTCTCCTTAAAAAGCGAACATACGAACGATTTTCCACTTCCGATTCCGCCGGTTATGCCGATAAAAATCATGGAGTTGGATGAAATTATTTAGCAAAAGATACAGCACGAATTTCACGGATAACAACCACTTTGATCTGTCCCGGATATTCCATCTCTTGTTGAATTTTCCGTGCAATGTCCTGGGCTAGCTGATCCGCCATTGCATCATCAACTTTATCGTGTTCAACAATTACACGAATTTCCCGACCGGCTTGTATAGCAAAAGTTGAATGGACCCCTTTGAAGGATTTTGCGATCTCCTCCAGTTTTTCAAGACGTTTCACATATCCTTCGACCGATTCACGCCGCGCACCCGGTCGTGCACCGCTGATCGAATCAGCAGCCTGCACAAGTGCTGAGATCGGATGTTCCATGGGAATATCATCATGGTGGGCGCCGACTGCGTTAACGACAATAGGATGTTCACTGTATTTCTTCGTCATCTCCATGCCAATGATGGCATGGGGTCCTTCAATACTCCTATCAGCAGTTTTTCCAATGTCGTGCAACAATCCGGAACGCTTCGCTAAATTAATATCGAGCCCGAGTTCTGCAGCCATAATTCCACATAGATATGAGACTTCAATACTATGCTGCAGTAGATTTTGACCATAACTTGTCCGGTACTTCATTTTACCAATAAATTTTACCAACTCAAGATGTGCTCCGGGAAGCCCAACTTCAAGTAAAGTGTTTTCACCCACTCTCTTTACCTCTTCCTCAAGTTCACCTTTTACTTTTTCAACTACCTCTTCTATTCGCGCGGGATGAATTCTGCCATCGGCAATCAGACGTTCCAATGATATTCGAGCGACTTCTCGGCGAAAGGCATCAAACCCGGATAGAATAACAGCTTCGGGCGTGTCATCGACAATGACATCTACTCCGGTAGCAGCTTCAAATGCTCTAATATTTCTTCCCTCACGTCCAATGATTCTCCCTTTCATTTCGTCACTTTGAATCTGCAATACGCTCACAGTAGTTTCGACTGCATGGTCAGCCGCCGAGCGTTGAATTGCCTGAACAATGATCTTTTGCGCCTCTTTTTTGGCATCCTCTTTCGCTTTATCGCGGATGTCCTTTAATGTTTGTGCCGCCTCTGTTTTGACCGAATCCAACAGGTTGTCAAGCAGTAACTTTCGTGCTTCATCTCGGGACATACCCGAGGCTCGTTCCAAACGAGTGTTTTCATCAGCCAACAGTTGGTCGGGTTGTGCTAATTTTTGGTCATGCTCTTTTGCTTTTGTCTCATTTAGTTTTTGAAGCGCCTGGACTTCTTTTTCCTTTTTATTCAGTAATTCAACTTTGCGGTCGATATTCTCTTCGCGGGAAGAGAGTTGTTTTTCATATGACTGAAGTTTATTTCGCTTCTGTGTAGCATCATTTTCAAATTCATGTTTTTTACGATACCATTCGTCCTTCACTTCGAGCAACTTTTCTTTTTGGATTGCCGCTGCATCTCTCTCTGCATCTGCCGTGATCTTTTTTGCCCGCTCTTCGGCAGATGAAATCTTATTTTGCCCTATCTTTGCGTTAACAAACCAGCCGATAAAAAATGATGTAATGCCGATAATGCCTGTGAGAATAATTTCAGTTACCATACAAAACTCCGCCTATTAGAAACAAAAATCCGCACATCAACCATAGACAAGTGTAATGAAAGAACTCTCTTTCGATACACAGTGGGTGCTTGCCAAGCCGTCTCTTACTTCCTCTGTTTGCTAGTCCGAAATTCGGACAGCCCTTGGGTTTTCGCGCTATTCCGTTGCGAGCGGAATTGAGGCCTGTAATATCACGACTTTGAGTCTGGCTCCCATGATATTAACTATCAGTTCTTTAATATATTGTCTGTGGCTGACGGTGCGGATTTTAATGTTAGTGTTCTTCTACTGATCTCCCTTCTAAAATTACGACTCGGTGCTGTTGATGCTGGTATCAAGGTAATTGGTGATCTTGGACAACTCATATTCCAATGAAGAAACGAGCTGCGAGCTCTTTTCTTTCTCCTTATAATAGTCTTCGGTGATGTTCAGCGCAGCGAGGACAGAAATTGTCAGCGGGGGTTGTTCCGGTATTTTCTCATGCACACTGTTGATCATATGATCAACATGCGACGCAACCTTTTTCGTGAATTCTTCGCTCTCTCCACGAAGCGGGTATTCGGAACCGAATATTTTTACCCTAACGCTTTTCCTGTCCATAGGTCGTAGTTGTAGAAGGTTTATTAATGTGTCAGCCTGTTAATTGATTCCTGTTACGATGATAAATATTGTTCCAATTTTGAAATGACAGATCGTATCTTTTGTTGCACCACTTTTTTCTCGTCTCCCGCCAAAGCAATTGAACTATGTGCTGATCCGTTCGACAATTCTTTTTGCACCTGATCCAACTGAGATTGTTTTGTCTGAAGCTCGTTCTTTGCATGCATCAGTTCTTCTTCAACCTCTTCAATCTTCGATTGTAATTTCTTTTTCTCATCACGAAGTGTTGAGATTAAATACGAAGCCTCACGTGCTTTTTCCCACAACATAGCTAATGCGTTCTCTACTGAGTGAGAGCTCTCGAGCGTTTCATTTTCTATTTTTTGGTCCACCATGGATATTTTTATAGACTTCGAAGTGTGGCGCCATACGTTGAAACAACCGAAGCAATAATTTTTTTCATTAGTGCATCGATTCCAGAATCTGTCAACGTTTTTTCTCTTGATTGCATTGTTACTGAAAATGCCAGGCTCTTATTCCCTTCTCCAATCGATGCTCCCTCAAAAATATCAAAGAGTGAAATTGAAGTGACTGAAGCACCGCCTGATTCTTTTATCGCCGTCTCAATATCACCGGCAGTAATATTTTTCTTCACAACAAATGCAATATCTCGTTTCACCGACGGAAATTTTGAATACTCTTTAAATTTCCGAACTTCATCAACTGCAATAAGAACACTAAGATCCAGTTCACAGTATAAAACTTTTCTTTCAATCTTGTGCTGCGCCAGTACTTTTTGCGAACATTGACCCAAGAACCCTACGTAAGTGCCATTGATTTCAATACCAATGGTCTGTTCAGTTAAAGAACTTGATGCATCATAGTAAATTAAATGAATATTGTCAAGACCGAGTTTGGACAACAAAGATTGGACCATACCTTTGAGATCAAAGATATCGTATTCCCGTTCTTTAGAATACCAAGTGAGATCATGTGCGTTTCCGGAAAGTATAAGACCGAGTTTATTGTATTCAGAAATACCTTGTATTCTAGTAGTTTTCTCTGAATGTTTAGCTAAAAATGTACTCCCTATCTCAAAAAGTCGAACACTGGTCGCACCATGATTATAATTATGTAGTACGGCAGTGAGCATCGTCGGAAGCAACATAGGACGCATCACTTCCAAATCCACACTGAGAGGATTTTTTACTTTGATAAGTTCTGTTGAATACAGTAGTGCTGTTGCTTCGTCCAAAAGACTATTGGTCATCACTTCATGCAGTCCAACCGATTCACACCAACTTCGTATTTCATTGATGTGTAGTTCAATTTTCGATGGTTGAGAAAATACACTATGCACGGTTGTTTGGTTTGGAATATTGTCATAACCGTACAGTCGGGCGACCTCTTCGATTAAATCTATCTCCTGTTCAATATCGGGACGGTATGTTGGGACAGAACATATCAAAGAATTATTTTTTACTTGTGTCTCTATCCCAAGAGTCTGAAGCAGTCCGTTTATTTTTTCTAACGACAAATTAGTTCCCAAAATGTCATTAACCTTAAAGATACGCAGTTCAATTTTTATCTTTTCAATTACTTTTGGGTAAACATCAATAACACCTTGTACAATTTCTCCGCCGGCAATCTCTGCTATCAAACCTGCCGCACGGCGTGATGCTTCATCGACCATATTTGGATCAGTCCCGCGCTCAAACCGGTATGAAGCATCTGTGCTAATTCCTAATCGCTTTGCAGTTTTACGTACGCTTGTCGGAGAAAAAAAAGCAGATTCAAGTAGCACTGTCTTTGTCGCCTCGGAAATTTCAGAATTCATGCCGCCCATAACTCCGCCGATTGCAACAGATCGATCGCCATCGCAGATCATCAATTCGGTTCCGTTCAGTTCATGACTCTTTTTATCAAGTGTAGTAAATTTTTCTTTTACTCTTGCGCGCTTCACGATAATAGTATTCTTGGCAAGATTATTAAAATCGAATGCATGGAGCGGTTGCCCGAATTCCAGCATCACAAAATTTGTAATATCAACGATATTATTAATCGGACGGAGACCAACTGCGGAAAGAAATTGTTTCAACCATTCAGGAGATTCTTTCACTGTGACATTTTCAATCACACGAGCTGTATATCGAGGGCAATCGTCATTATTTTCAACTTTTACGGTGAAAATTTTATTTATTGAAAAATTTTTCTTTTCGACGAAATCAACCTTCGGATATTTTAATGAAGAGCCATACACTGCCGCTAAATCTCTGGCAACCCCAATGTGGCTCAAGCAATCAGGCCTATTGGGTGTAATTCCGAGTTCGAAAACAATATCATCTAATTTGAGATATTGGGATAATGAAATTCCAACCGGAGTTGAGGAATCCAAAACTATAATTCCATTTTTGTCTTCACCAATCCCTAGTTCGTACGAAGAGCAAATCATTCCGTTCGATTCAATCCCACGAATTTTTGCTTTGGTTAGAGAAAAAGATTTTCCATCTGGATCATGTTGATTCTTAGGAATTGTTGCTCCCGGAAGTCCGACAATTACTTTCTGTCCGGCAGCGACATTTGGAGCACCACAAACAATCTGCTGAGCATCTGTAGATTGGGATAGCCGGACTTTGCAAACAGAGAGGCGATCAGCGTTCGGATGTTTGGACACTTCCACCACTTCCCCTACAACAAATCCATCGTACTTCTTTCCTAAATATTCGATGGACTCAACTTCAAGACCGATACTTGTGAGTTTCTCCGCGACTTCTTTCGGGCTGTTTTTTAATTCAATATAATTCTGTAACCATTTATAACTGATGCGCATACAAGGATTGTTAAAACTGATTTAGAAATCGTATATCATTTTCAAAGAATGTTCTAATATCATCAACACCATACCGAAGTAGTGATATCCGATCTACACCCATCCCAAATGCAAACCCGCTTACCTTTTCTGGATCGTAGGAACAATTGCGAAATACGTTGGGATGAACCATTCCTGCTCCCAATATTTCAAGCCACCCGGTCTGTTTGCAGATCCGACATCCCTTCCCTGAACAGAGAAAACAGGTTATGTCCATTTCTAAACTTGGCTCTGTAAATGGGAAATAACTGGGTCGGAAACGATATTTGATATTGCTTCCGTAAAAATTCTTGGCAAACGTTATTAATGTCCCCTTCAATTCTGCAAACGTTACATTTTCATTCACATATAACCCATCCACTTGATGGAAGAAGTAATTACTGCGCGCGCTCACTGCTTCATTTCTGTAAACCCGCCCAGGCATGATCACACGAATCGGCGGTTTTTGTGATTTCATCACACGAATTTGAACCGGGGTAGTATGCGTTCTTAAAACAACATCATCCTTGATAAAGAATGTATCCTGCATATCCCGCGCCGGATGATGTGGCGCGAAATTTAATGCCTCAAAATTATGATAATCATCTTCTATTTCAGGACCATATGCAATGCCGAACCCCATCGAGACAAAGATGCTTTTCATCTGTTCAATTGTTCGTGTTATCGGATGTCGTGTTCCGTGCAGAAGCATTCTACCGGGAAGTGTCAGATCGACAAGTTCTTTTTTTGCGGTCGAGGAATCTAATTTTGATTTTAGGGTCTCATATACTTCTTCCGCCTTTTTCTTCAGTCGATTGATCTGTTGTCCGACCATCGGTTTTTGGTCGTTCGGAACGGATTTGAGATCATCATACAACGATGCGATCTTCCCTTTACGGGCAAGGAACTCTATCCGGTATTTCTCAATATCTTCGTGAGTTGTACTTATTGCTGCTATGGCAGAAATTTCAGAATCGAGAGATTTGATTTTTTCAGTCAACATACGATCAGAATAAAAATAAAAAACTCCCCACCGCAGATTTTTTACCGTGCCGCGATGGGAAGTTTTAGATTAGGCTTTAACAAAGTTCACAATTTCCGTGAATGCTTCCGGATTGTGTACGGCAAGTTCCGCCAATACCTTGCGGTTGATAGAAATCGCTTTCTTGTTCAATCCGTCGATAAGTTTTGAATACGTAATCCCGTGCAATCGTGCCGCAGCGTTGATACGTGCAATCCAGAGTTGACGGTATGTTCGTTTCTTTGCCTTACGATCCCTGTATGCATACTGCATGCCTTTATCGACATGGTGCTTTGCAATCGTAAGGACTTTACTTCTCGCGCCCCAATAACCTTTCGCTTGCGCTAGTATACGCTTGCGACGGCGATGGGAGGCAACTTTATTTTGCGAACGTGGCATAGTTGCTCTTGCTCCTTCGTAGTGTAGTGAATCGGTGAATTAAATTTACATCAACAACATTTCTCTGATCTTCGGCGCATCGGATTTAGCGACGAGCGTCGCTTTGCGCAGATGACGTTTCCGCTTCTTTGCCTTGCTGGTCAATATATGACGGCGATTCATCTTGCGTCGTTTGATCTTTCCAGTTCCTGTAACGCCGAAAGTCTTCCGGGCGCTGCGGTGTGATTTCATTTTTGGCATACTGTATTATTCCTGTTTTGTTTTTTCAGACTTTTGTTTACTGCCGGACTTATCGGGAGTAAAGATTATCACCATGAATCTCCCTTCCATCTTCAACGGCTGATCGACTTTTGAAATGCCGGATAATCTTTCCGTCAAACGGTTCAGCAGTTCCTCTCCCTGTTCTTTGTAAGCGACCTCGCGTCCTTTGAAAATCACAGTCGCTTTTACTTTATCGCCGTCTTCCAGGAACTGTATCGCATGTTTTGTTTTGAATTCAAAATCATGGGTATCGGTGTTCGGATGAAAACGGAGTTCTTTCAACTGTGAAACGTGCTGATGCTTCTTCTGCAGTTTCTCTTTTTTCTGAATCTCGTATTTGAATTTCCCGAAATCCATGATCTTACAGACCGGTGGAACCGCATTGGGAACTACTTCGATCAGATCCTTTCCTCTTTGGACAGCAAGCGTATGTGCTTCTCTTGGTGTCATAATCCCGATCTGTCCTCCGCCATCTTCGATGACGCGAACAAGATCGCCGCGAATTTCCTCATTTAAGCGAGGTCGTTTTTCCTTAATAAGTTTATCTCCTACGTAGTTTTGAAATGAACAGAATTTTCTGCTGATAGTTTTTTCGTTACTTCTTCAATCGACATCACACCCAAGTCACCTTTCTTGTGTTGCCGCACGGAGACCGAATTCCCCTGTCGTTCTTTCTCACCGATCACGAGCATATAAGGGGTTTTCTTCACCTCATGCTCTCGTATCTTATACCCAATTTTCTCATTTCTTGCATCAAGTTCAATACGTAAGCCTGAATTTTTTAATTCATCGACAACTTTCCGGGCGTATTCAATTTGGGCATCGGTGATGGGTAAAACGACCGCCTGAACCGGTGCAAGCCACAATGGGAATTCACCCGCATAATGCTCTATCAAAATTGAAAGAAATCGTTCCATCGAACCGAACGGTGCTCGGTGAATGATGACCGGACGATGTTTTTGACCATCGGGTCCGACATACTCCAATTGGAATCGTTCAGGCATCACATAATCGACTTGCACAGTGCCAAGCTGCCATTGCCTGCCAAGAGCATCTTTAACGATGAAATCATATTTGGGACCGTAGAAAGCCGCTTCACCGATTCCGATAAAATAATCGAGTCCGATAGCGTCGGCAACTTCCTTTATTTCTTTCTCTGCTTGATCCCACATCTCCGGCGCGCCCGCATATTTCTCCATCTTGTTCGGATCACGAAACGACAACCGGGTTTTTACCGGCATGTCAAAAGTTGTGAATACAAGTTGTGTCAGTTCGATCGCATTAATGAGTTCACTTTTCAACTGTTCATGAGTGCAATAGATGTGCGCGTCATCCTGCGTAAATCCACGAACGCGTGAGAGTCCGCTTAACTCACCCGATTGTTCGTATCGATAGACCGTTCCGAATTCAGCAAGACGAACCGGAAGATCACGATAAGAGCGCGGTTGGTTGGAATAAATTTGATGATGGTGCGGACAGTTCATCGGTTTCAGAATGTATTCCTCTTCCTCAACCTTGATTGGCGCAAACTGCGACTCTGCATAGTAAGGATAATGCCCGCTCGTTCGATACAAATTCAAATTTCCGATATGAGGTGTTATCACTTCCGTATAGCCACGCTTGATCAATTCTGCTTTGATGAACTCTTCCAGTTTTCTTCTGACGATTGTTCCTTTCGGAAGCCACACCGGAAGACCACCGCCAATTTTTGGTGACAGCATGAACAATTCCAACTCGGTGCCGAGTTTTCGATGATCGCGGCGCTTTGCTTCTTCCAATCTGAAAAGATAATCGTCCAGCTCTTGCTTTGTCGGAAAGGTGATACCGTAAATCCGTTGAAGCATTTTGTTCTTTTCGCTTCCACGCCAATACGCCCCGGCAATGCTCAATAATTTTATATTCTTTATTTTTCCCGTTGATGGGATATGCGGACCGTAACAAAGATCGGTAAAGCTTCCTTGATGGTACATACTGATCTGCTGACCTTTAAATTCTTCCAGCAGTTCAAGTTTGTACGGGTCGCCTTTCTTTTTGAAATATGCGACCGCCTCATCCCAACTTACTTCACGACGCTGAAAGGGGACATCACGCTTCGTGAATTCACTCATCTTCTCTTCCAGCACTTTTAAGTCTTCGGAAGTGAGAGAATGATCTCCCATGTCAATGTCATAATAAAAACCGTTCTCGATCGGAGGACCAATGCCGAATTTAGTACCGGGAAAAACAGATTCGATTGCTTCCGCCATTACGTGGGCTGAACTGTGCCAGTACGTTGATTTTCCTTCTTCATTTTCCCATGTAAGAATTTTTATTGAAGCGTCGGTCTTGATTGGACGGCTCAAATCCCAGACATCGCCATTGACCGAAATTGCCAATGCATTCTTAGCTAATCCACGGCTGATCCCCTCTGCGATCTGCATTCCGGTGATGGCGGGATCGAATTCTTTTACAGAACTATCGGGAAATGTTATTTTAATTTTATCAGACATCGAATTTCGGTAAAAAAAAATCGGAGAAAATAAATCGATCTCCGATTGTAAAATCTTTGATTTCGCACAGTAAATGTAGCGAAAATCGGTTGAAAATGCAATAACTTAAAGTGGGAGAATATTGATGAGATTGGCGAAGTGAAGTGGACCCTAGAGGATTCGAACCTCTGACCTCTTCCGTGTCAGGGAAGCGCTCTAAACCAACTGAGCTAAGAGTCCGCATGATAAAAAATGGTAAATCGTTATTGATTTACCATTTATGTGAAGAAAAATACGATAGTTTGTCTGGAACTGCAAGGAATTTTTTTCCCAAATCACCAACCAAAATATCCGAACATTATTCCCGCGTTAATAGTATATCCGCTCGCTTTGATTTTTGAAGGAACAGAATTTACATCGTATTTCTCATCGAGTTTCCATTCCGGCGACAGCATAATGGGATAGCCAAGTCCGATGCGCAACTGAAGCCACGTAAGCAAGGTGTATTCTACATTGACATGCGGATTAAGCGTCACAAATGATCCGGTGAGTCTGTGTGTATAATTTGATGTGGTGCGCGACGTATTTCCATATTGTGTCCAAAGAGAATCCCACTCCTTGAAAGTGCCGTCGTCTCTCCGCATTGTGATATCGACTGAACCTGCTCCGATTGTTGCACCGATTGCGACATCCAATTTATACGCAACAGGTTGAACATAGTCCATCAAAAATCCGCCGTACGAAATTGTGTAATCAACTTCCTTTCTAATATTCCCAACAGGATCTATTCTATTCACGGAACGAGTTCCTGATCCCCCAAATCCGCCCATGCGAACATTTTTCAAGAACATTATGTAGCCATATCCTTCGCCTCCTACAATGTACATTGGATCAGATCCAAGTACCGGCAAGCCCGCCGATGTTAAATACTTGTCGATCTCTTTATTATCAAACATACCCACAATTGGGGTTACTCCCCCTGCACCACCAATTTTCGTGCGATTCCAATATGAAAACCCTCTGTTGTCGTCATCATCCTGTCCGAACAATACTCCGGTTATTAACGGAAAAACAAGGATCAAAAAAAAATATTTTTTCATATTAACTCCAAATAAAAAGTATGAATCGTGATTTTCGGTTCTAAATACTATCATTTCATACGGCATGCCTGACATACTGTTTCAATCTTTTTATAACCCAAGCATTTCAGCATTGGCTTTCATGGCATCAATTACAAACTGGATATGATCGTCCAGATTCACACCTAGTTCAGCTGATCCATTCAGGATATCCTCTCTGCTCACATTTCTGGCAAATGCTTTGTCTTTCAATTTTTTCTTCACCGAACTTACTTCTACTGACGCTATTTTTTTGTCAGGTTTGACGAGCGAACAGGCGACTAGAAAACCGCACAATTCATCGCACGCAAACAATGTTTTTGCCATCAAAGATTCGCGCGGATATTCCGGTAGACTGGCATGCCCCAGTATTGCAATGCGTATCTCGTCAGAATACACGTGCTCTTTGAGGATTTCGCTCCCCTTTAGCGGATGATCGGGAACAGTTTGAAATTTTTCATAATCAAAATCATGAAGTAGTCCGGCAATCCCCCAGGCTTCTTCGTCCTGGTTAAATTTTATTGCGTATGCACGCATCGCTGTTTCAACACACAACATGTGCTTGCGGAGGGATTCGTTTTGGGTATATTCGTGCATCAGAACGAGAGCAGATTCTCTATTCATATTACACCAATGATGATGGACAAAATTTGTTGACGGAACATTGTGCGCATAACGGTTTTCTTGCCGAACAAATCTTTCTCCCGTGCAAGATCAAAGCGTGGGAAAATTTGAACCAATACTTTTTCGGGATCAACGACATCAATTCTTTTTCTATCTTTACGGCATCCTGCTCTTTCGTCAATCCCAACCGATTCGCTAATCGTGTTACATGCGTATCAACAACGACACCTTCGATCTTGCCAAACGCATCACCCAGTACAACATTGGCTGTTTTCCTTCCGACTCCCGGCAAGGCATGCAGTTCCTCCATTGTTTGGGGAACAACGCCATGATGCTTTTCCATCAGAACTTTGGAACAGGCGATAATATTTTTTGCTTTGTTATGATAAAATCCGGTTGAATATATAAGCGTCTCAAGTTCTTTGATATCAGCATGTGCAAAATCGAAAGGTGTCGCAAACCGAGTGAACAATAACGGGGTAACGAGATTCACCCTGGCGTCGGTACATTGTGCGGAAAGAATAACACCAACAAGCAACTGAAATGGATTCCCGTATTGAAGTGCTGTTTTAGTGCCGGGGTATTCTCGTGTAAATATTTTCAGCAGTGATCGAACACGTTCTTTTTTTTCTTCAAAAGTTTCTTTTTTCTTTTTCACGCAATTTTTTCGAGCACAATCAACGAACCTTGTTCAGTTAACGCTTCTTCAAGGTCGGTGTCGTCACCAATGATCGTCAAGAGTATCGTACCCAACGGATGTTTTTTAAGATCAGTCATAATTTCCAGTTGGTATGGTGATCCAAACCCCGAGAAGAATGAACGTTTGTTCAACCGAATACTCTTCACTCCATACTGATTGAGCAAACCGGGGAGATTACTCTTCAATTTCTCGATGACCGTTTCCTGCGCTTCAAAATGAAGAATGATCATATTGGCATCTTCACCTATATCACTTGAATGTGATGCAACTATTTCGCTAAACGAATCGTGAAGTATTCCAAATTCTTTCTGCTTGATCCCGCCTTTCATTTCAAGTATCCCATGGTGAAAGGCTTTGACATTCGAAAATCCTGCGAACGAAAACTGTGAAAGAAATATTGATCCGTAGTTCTTACCCGTCAATATTCCTGTATCGACAAGCATCGCTTTTCCGTTCTTCAGCAATCGTTTGATAACACCGACGAGTTGCCTGTGTAAATGTACTTGTGTCGATTCGAGGACTTGAAATGACTCAACGGTTATCACCGCATCCGCTTCAGTAGAACCTATCTGCACAAGAACATCCTCGATGGTATCCTTGATTGATCGTTCAATATCATCTTTATCTGATTTTAATGGTGTGGAGAGGTATGGTACCAAGGTACCGCGGAGACGTGAAATTGCTCTTTGGATCGCGTCAGTATCTGTTTTTGTTTTTTCACTCCTCTCTCCTTCCACAAATTCACTGACAGAAGAATGAAACTCTTCAAAGAATTGTTTGTCTTTCTTTGTATCGTCCGTCGGGTTTAACTTCTGCAGAAGAAGTGAATAGGTATAATTTTCCATAATTTTTATTTTTGCAGTGGAACAACAGTCGTTTCGGTTCTGTATTTCGGCTCTTTGATCAGTAACCGTTCAACGACTTTCCCTTGAATGATATGTTCCTGAATGATTTCCTGAATATCTTCTTTCTTTACGCCGCCATACCAAACACCTTCCGGATATATCACAATTGTTGGTCCGAATTCGCACGCATCAAGGCACCCTGCATTGTTTGCTCGCACTGTAGAACTTATTCCAAGTTTCTTTAGTTCATTTTTAAATGTGTCGCGAATTTCTACCGAGCCTTTGAGGAGACAACAACCCTTCGGATCGTTCTCGGGACGTTCATTGATGCAGACAAAAATATGTTTTTGAAACCTTCCCATACCACTCAACGATACGAAGAATTTTTAACAAAAAAAAAGTCCCGATTTGTTCGGGACGTTAATGTGTGCACCCACCAGGACTCGAACCTGGAACCCACTGATTAAGAGTCAGTTGCTCTACCAATTGAGCCATGGGTGCTTTTTGAACGGTAGTAATATACGAAAGTATCGAATTTTTTCAAAGATGAATCGTGCAGGATGCTAAAATTGAAATTCGAGCGAGAGGGTGAACTGTTCATTGTTTTCGTATGCAAACTGTGTTACAAATGAATCATTTGCTTGCAAGCGGATTCCCCCGTTGATGACAAACGAATCACCGTACTTATTTCGGAAATCTTTATCAAGATAGACATTCGCTTCAAGCATGAACCCGAGATGGTTTTTGAATTGTTCAAAGAAAGGAAAACTTGTTGCACCAATGGATATACGGCGCTTGTCACCGAAAGCAGATATGGTTGTATATTCCCATTCCGGATCGGTATAATTAGCCGCAACAAAGAATGAATATTTCGATCGTTTGAAGCTATACCCGCTATCGGCGATCAAGCCTACAGCCTGCGACACACCAATTGCTAATGAAGTCTTAGTGAACTCACCGACACCGGGGAGCAATTGAACTTTTACGAATCCTTCCTGCTGGTTGAATTTCTTGTCACGGAAAATTGCATTACCCGAAACTTCGAATACAGCTATTCTAAAAGCGTAATATCCTCCTTTGAATTGAACCGGACCTACTCCCACTTTGATCATCAGTGAACTTGTTTCGTGCGCAATTTCACCATTGCGGAGCGTTACGACTTTCTCGGGTAATGCATGCTCGAGAAATTCTCCGTAGATTTTTTTGTACAGTTCTTTACGCTGTTCTTCCTGAATTTGTTCTGTCCGTTTGAGCTCAAGATCCGTTTGCTGCGCGCGAAGTTGTTCTTTTTTCTTCTCCTCCTCCTGTAAATTTTTTGCCTTCTCGGCACGCAGCGCTTCCGTTCTTTTTTCTTCGGTCATTTTATTGCGTGCCTTCATCAAAAGTATCTCGCGTTCAATTTCTTTAGTGATCAAAGAATCATACTCAGTTTTGCGATATTGAATAAGACTGAAAAATGATTTTGCTGTGGTGTCGGCATACCGCTCTGAGATGGCAATTCCTTTTAAACTAACTTCAGAAACAAGTTCTTCCGTGACATTGGTTTTTTCTGAAAACTCTTTCCCTTCTTCCGTCACTTCACGCTGAAAGATGCTTTTTACTTTTATTTCCACATTCTGCCCAAACAAAATCAATGCGCGGGCATCAGCATCATCGAATGAAATTTTTGATACACCTATCCCATAGTAGTACAGAGATGGACTTTCGATCTTCTGCTGCCTTACCCATAGAGGCTGTTCTTGACCAAACAGAGAAAAGGTGGAGAGAATAAACAGGAGAAAAAGGTTGGTATTGGATTTCATAAAATAAAGAACCCATAGCTAATTTTGCTATGGGTTCGTACGTGGAGATATGTCAATGTTACTTACGGATTCTATTGCGCTGGTTGTTGTTGCGGCGGCAATTGTGGTGCCGGCACAGTTGATTGTTGACCGCTTTGGATCACAGATTCTGCCGTCTTCCCTTTTCCGGGCAAGAAGAATAAATTAATTGCGAGCGCAAGAATTATAAAAGATCCTGCAAGATATGTTGTTGCTTTCGACAAGAAATCGGCGGTTCTACGAACCCCAAACACAGTACCGATGTTGCTGCCACCCAAACTTGCCGCAAGTCCGCCCCCTTTGCTATTTTGCAACAAAATTACGATGATTAAGAGGACCGAAATGATGATTTCTATAAGAACTAAAGCCGTATACATTGTGTTCCTTATTTGTAAATAGTCTTTTTAACTACACAAAAATAAAAAAAAACTGAGGCAAAATCAAGGTGATACATACTAATGTTTAGATTATATACAACCGTTTTTATTCTTGGAGGACAAGTTTATCTTTTGCTTCGTCTGTTGAAATATATGATACTATCCAAGAAATTTCCTTTGTGGAGCAGATCAGCCGTCATAATTCTTTTCCTCACGTTCAACCTCCCCCTTATTTGGGTCTATTTTTACATTTGGAGGTTGACTCACCTGCCTGAATACATAGTTACGCTATTAACCCCTTTTTTTATCTGGCAGATGGCAACTCTTTTCATATTTCTTGCGTTAGGTAGTATAGCATTGTTCAAATTATCGTTCATTCTCCCGTATAAAGCATCATTGTTCCATCCAGTCATACGATCAAAGGTAGCCGAGATGAAAGAGACACAACGGTATCAAAAATTCGATGCATCACGTCGTTCATTCCTTCAAAAGGGAGTTATCGGACTCTCCGCATATTCTTTCATTGGTTCAACTGCAGGTGTCATCAGTAAGGATGAGTACGATATAATCCATCAAACCGTCAGCATCCCAAATCTCCCCGATGCGTTCAAAGGATTCAGGATCGGAATGTTGAGTGACGTGCACTCAAGTGTCTTTATGAACAAGGAAGATATGGATCTGTACGTAAAAGCAATGAATGATCTCAAAACGGATCTCGTTGTGGTCACAGGCGATTTTGTGAACAGCCAAACCGAAGAGGTGTATCCCTTCATCGAATCATTTTCCGAACTCAGAGCACCACATGGCGTGTACGGTTGTTTGGGGAATCATGATTACTTTGCACGGGACGTTGAATTGGTCGCAAAAGAGGTGGATGGTTGCGGCGTAAAACTCCTGCGCAACGATGCGGTTAAAATTCAGAAAGGAAATTCATATTTCAATCTGATCGGCGTTGACGATATCGGCAGAAACGTGAAAGCTGACGACTATATTACGCGCGCAATGGTGTCCGTAAAAAACGATCTGCCCAAAATCTTGCTTTGTCACAAACCGTACTTTTTTGAGAATGCAAAGAATCAAAAGATCGATTTAACATTGAGCGGACACACTCACGGTGGTCAAATTGTTTTCGGTACGATCGATCGTATGCCGATCTCCCTCGCTGCATTTGCATCAAAGTATGTCGCGGGGTTGTACTCGCTGAATGATTCACAATTGTACGTCAATCGCGGTCTCGGTTCCGTCGGTGTTCCATTCCGCATCAACTGCCCTCCGGAAGTCACTGTTCTTACTCTCGCATGAAACAGAATAAAGCCCGCACCTGAAGCGGGCTTCAAAGCGCACTCCAAATAGTATTTGCTTCTATTTTTCACACCCTTTTCTTGCTTCTACAGTTGCATTTCTTGATATTTTCTCGCACTATCTTTTTAACAAAGAAATATCAGGAAAAAAATGGAAGTAACTCAACAACAAGCCCCCAAAGATATCGGATGGATAGAAGTCGTCGCCGGATGCATGTTCAGCGGAAAA
Organism: Ignavibacteriales bacterium; assembly: GCA_016182545.1. Taxonomy (GTDB): domain Bacteria; phylum Bacteroidota; class Ignavibacteria; order UBA10030; family UBA8401; genus SpSt-333. The sequence goes on along the minus strand of JACPGG010000143.1, from coordinate 2,262 downwards.
ACTGAAGAGCTCATCCGCCGATTACGCCGTGCACAAATTGCGCGGCAGAAAGTTGTCATCTTTAAACCGCGCATTGACAACCGCTACAGCGCCAATCAAATCGTCTCGCATAATACCCAAACGTTGGAATCGATCGTCATTGATAAAGCTGAGGATATCCTTTCACTCTCAAAAGACGCTCAAGTTATCGGTATCGATGAAGCGCAATTCTTCGATATGTCTATTGTAGGGATTTGCGACAAGCTTGCGAACGACGGCAAACGCGTGATCGTTGCCGGACTTGATCAGGATTACCGCGGTGTTCCGTTTGAACCGATGCCGCAACTGCTTGCTGCGGCAGAATACATTACAAAGACGCTCGCCATCTGCGTTGTGTGCGGAAATCCGGCAGACCGTACGCAGCGGAAAATTGCAAATGCCGATCGCGTCGTTGTCGGAGCCGCCGATTCGTACGAAGCACGCTGCAGGAAGTGTCATTATATTCCAGATTAATATCGACTCACAGCGTATGTAACATTTTTGTGTATAACCAAAAAGGGGAATTATGGACTTCATGACAATACTACGCGGACTTATCGGCGTAGGCTTCATCGTCGGTGTCGCATTTTTATTTTCGAATAATAAAAAGAAAGTGAATTGGAGATTGGTCGGGATGGCGTTTCTTATTCAATTGACATTTGCGGTCTTCATTATTCATGCAGAAACCCTTCGGTCATGGTTCTTCCCTCTCGGTTGGTTGAAGGATGGTATTGACGGGATCGGTGCCGGTGTGGTTGCATTATTGAACTATACAATGGTCGGTGCTGAATTTGTGTTTGGGAAACTTGCCGTAAACTCGGGACCAACGTCGCTTGGATTCTTTTTTGCTTTTCAAGTACTTCCCACGATCATATTCGTCTCCGCTCTGACATCGGTGCTGTATTATCTTGGAATACTGCAAGCAGTTGTAAAAGTGATGGCGAAAATCATGGTGAAGTTGCTCGGAACAAGCGGCGCCGAATCACTGTCAAACACCGCAAATATTTTTGTGGGACAAACCGAAGCGCCACTGTTGATCCGTCCGTACATCGGTGCGATGACAAAATCTGAGATTCTCACAGTGATGGTCGGAGGAATGGCGACGATAGCGGGCGGAGTGATGGCAAGTTACATTCAAATGCTGGGACAGTCGTTTGCCGACGCGCATCAAATTCCGCTTGCGGAAGCGCAATTGAAGTTTGCCGTACAACTTCTGGCGGCAAGTACAATGGCAGCTCCTGCAGGATTAGCGATCTCAAAAATCCTCTACCCGGAATTGGAAGAGCCGCAGACAAAAGGTACGGTCAAATTACAGGTGGAAAAAAATGCGTCCAATGTGATTGAAGCGGCTGCAACCGGCGCCGGCGATGGATTGCAACTTGCGTTGAATGTCGGCGGCATGCTACTTGCATTCATTGCATTGATTGCCATGCTCAACGGAATTTTTGGAGTTGTAGGAGATTACACAGGATTGAATGCATACCTGCAGTCGAATTTTAATCAGACCCTCTCGATGCAATTTATTTTCGGTTCAGTTCTTCAATTCGTTGCCATTGCAATCGGTGTACCATTGAGCGACGCATTCAACTTTGGCAGCTTAATCGGAACAAAGATCGTGCTGAATGAATTTGTTGCATATCTGGACCTTGCGACGTTGTTGAAATCCGGTGCAATGAGCGATAAAGGAACCATGATGGCTACTTACGCGTTGTGCGGCTTCGCCAACTTTTCTTCAATTGCAATCCAGATCGGCGGAATCGCCCCGATGGCACCACATAGAAAGAAAGATATTGCAGCACTCGGTTTGCGCGCAGTGCTCGGCGGTGTACTGGCAACATTAATGACAGCAACAATTGCAGGTATTTTGGTAGGTTAATTTATGCATTCATGCCCTGACTCAAAGTTATGGCATGAGGAATGAAACAATGCTTAATGCCAGTTTAAAATATATCAATTCAAAAATATCATCTCTGCCAACAGTCGGGATCATTTTAGGTTCCGGCCTCGGCGATTTTGGTACACAAGTCAAGAATCCGACTATCATTCCCACGTCGGAGGTACCCAATTATCCTGTCTCAACTGTTCATGGTCATTCAGGTAGACTGATCTTTGGTACACTCGAAGGTAATGATAAACAATCTGCACAATTGCTCGTCTTTCAGGGGCGTGTGCATTTCTATGAAAGCAATTCACTCGAACGAGTTGTCTATCCGATCGAAGTTGCGAACGCACTGGGAATTAAGA
>JACPGG010000145.1 GCA_016182545.1 Ignavibacteriales bacterium | reverse complement strand
TAGTATTCACTGAGCGAGGAAGAAAGACTTTTCGCTACATTCCAACCAAGAACATTTTTAAATTTGTTCTGCATCAAGAAGATTCATGCCTTTTAAATCACTGCGCATCATAGAACCGATCCTGAAAGCGATCTCAGAAGAGGGATACACAATCCCGACCCCGATCCAATCGAGAGCCATCCCGATCGTACTGCAAGGAACCGACCTGCTCGGCAGCGCACAAACCGGAACAGGCAAAACAGCAGCGTTCGCAATTCCGATTCTTCAACTATTGAGCACACATAAATTACCTCATCAAAAAAAAGTGATCAGAAGTCTGATCGTTACACCAACGAGGGAACTTGCCATCCAGATCGGCGAAAGTTTCAATGCGTACGGCAGGCATACGGGATTAACTTCCACTGTTATTTTCGGCGGTGTGGGACAACAGCCGCAGACCAACGCATTGCAGCGCGGAGTGGATATCTTGATCGCCACGCCGGGCAGATTGCTCGATCTGATGGCACAGAAATTCATTTCTCTGAAAGACATTCAGATCTTTGTATTGGATGAAGCGGACCGGATGCTGGATATGGGTTTCATTCATGACGTGAAGAAAATATTGCATGCACTGCCGCAGAAAAGACAGTCATTGTTCTTTTCCGCTACCATGCCGCCTGAGATCGTGAAATTATCCGCAACGATTTTGCACAATCCCGCAAAAGTATCTATCACGCCGGAATCGCCGACTGTGGAGATCATCAATCAACACATCTTATTTGTCGATAAAGGGAATAAGAATGCGCTGCTGATGCACCTGCTGAAAGATCAAACAATTAAAACGGCTCTCGTCTTTACCCGTACAAAACATGGGGCGGACAAAGTTGTGCGGATGCTGCAAAAGAATCATGTCAAAGCGGAAGCGATCCACGGCAACAAAGCGCAGAATGCGCGGCAGCGAGCATTGGCAAACTTTAAAGCACAGACAACCAGAGTACTGGTCGCAACCGATATCGCAGCCCGCGGCATCGATGTGGATGATATGGAATTTGTCATCAACTACGAGATTCCGAATATTCCTGAAACGTACGTTCATCGCATTGGAAGAACAGGACGTGCCGGAGCGAAAGGGACCGCATATTCATTCTGCGATGCGGAAGAAAAAGCGTACTTACGCGATATTGAAAAATTGATCGGCAAAAAAATTCCCATACTTGAAAACCATCCCTACCCTTTGATGCATCATAATCCGGTAAAAGCAGCACCGCAACAGCAAAGACAACATGGACCCTATGCACAGCGTCGCTACAGTCATTCCGGATTGAAGACACCCGGTTCCGGCAGCGGTGAAGAGAAACAATGGCAGGGAAACTCACGGAGAAGGTCCCGGTAGCAAAGAATATGACGTCGCGATTTCACATCTTGATTTTCGTTTTCCTGGTATTGCTCCCAATCGAATTATTAAAAGCCGGCGGGAATCAAGATTCGGAGAGAAAATCATTGCTGGCAATGAAACAAAGGATCATTAATTTCACTACAGCGGATTCATGCTTTGCAAATGCTAAAGGGAGGTTCATCGCGTTCGGCTCAAAGCCGTGCGGCGGACCGTGGGAATATTTGGTCTATCCTGCATCCATCGATACACTGAGGTTATTCAAAATGATCGCTGAATACAATAAAACGGAGAGTGCGTACAACAAAAAATGGGGCGTCCTGTCGGACTGTTCGGTCCCCGCCCCGCCTGATAGTGTTCGCTGTATTGATGGAAAATACGTCGGATATTACTTCGGAATCCTGAAGCCGTAACGTTCTCTTGACTTCAATAAGATGCTTTTCTACATTTCTGCTGAAGACCCACTAACCTCTCGAGGAGCATATCTATGAAAGCAAAAGATATCATTGCCATCAAAGGGGGCGGAACGTTGAATATAAAGGAAGAAGCGAGCGTGCAGGAAGCGGTGAATGAACTGGCAACACGGAAGATCGGATTCTTGATCGTTCAAAACTCTTCGGGTGATGTCACCGGTGTGATGTCCGAACGGGATGTGATCAACAAATGCGTTCATGAAAAAAAAGATCCCGGTAAGACAACTGTGAAAGAGATCATGACTCCCAGAGATAAAATAATTTTAGGATTTGAAGAGGATGATATTCAAAGCATTATGAACACTATGACCGAAAAAAAGATACGTCATCTCCCCATTTTCAGGGAAGACCAACTGACGGGCATTATCTCCATCGGTGACATCGTGAAAGTTTTGCTTGAGTCAAAGGACAAAGAAATTCAGGCGTTGTCCGCATACGTGTCGGGAAATTATCCGGGGTAGTCTGTCCCGCAGATAACGCAGATCATCGCAGTAAAGAAAAAGTCATCCGCAAGGATGACTTTTTTATTTTACAAAACTATCATTCCCGCATGTTTTTAGCGGGAATTCAAAAACTGAATGCCCGCTTTCGCGGGCATGACAAATAGCTGTTCAGAGAAACCTCTCCAATGAAATGCTACTCGCAGCAATCTACTTCCGCCTCCGATCCGGATTGCGTCACTGTGTGCGTCACTTTCGGACTGAGAAGAGGAATGCCGAGGTTCATGCCGCGCAGGATCAGTATCAGTGCAAGCGCAATACTGAAAATCGGGATTGCACGTGTGAAGAGTGAACGGAATTTTAGGGAAAGTAATTTTCCCGACAAGGATACAGCAACGAGCGCCGGTATTGTTCCGACTCCGAAGACGATCATGAACAAAACACTCTGCCATATGTCTGCAACTACTGAGGCGCCGATGAGTGCAGTATAGACAAGACCGCACGGAAGCAATCCATTCAACATCCCCAAAACAAACAATGTCGTCATTCCACTTTTTTGCATCAGAACTGCGAATTTCCGTTTGACGAAGAGATATACATATTTCAACGGTGAGAACTTTTCCAATTTTGATTTCAATCCGATCGGAACGGCAACGGTTAGAAGGATCGTGATTCCCAGAACGATTGAAAGATCTTGCTCTATGCCAATGAGAATCCTCTTCCCGATCAATCCCAGCAATGCCCCCATCACTCCGTATGTTACGGCGCGACCAAAATTGTAGAGACTTTTTTCGAGAAGGAATTTCCATCGCTTCTCGGAAGAACTCGGGACGGCAAGTACAAGCGGACCGCACATGCCGATGCAATGCATGCTGCCGAGAAGTCCGAGTGTAAGTGCCGCGAGTAAATCCATATTATATTTTTTACACCTCCCCCTATCCCCAATGGCGTCAGGTTAAGGAAACACTTCGACTCCGTTCCGACAGTCATGCTGAGCGAATCCTTTTTTTTAGGATGAGTCGAAGCACTGTCGGAACGTCGCTCAGTGTGACTATTCGCTAACCTGACAGCATTGCCCCTATCCCCCTCCTCAATGAGGAGGGGGAACAAGGGGGTGGTGTCATTGAATAATAACCGGCTGTTCGGTGTAATAATTTTGTTGCCCGACGCTCCACGAGATTTTCACACGCCACATCCCCTTGATCAACTTATCCGTTGCTATCGTTTGTGAGTATGTTGAATCCACAGCGACCGGCTGAGAAAAATCGAGTGCCTTGTCCGACGGACGGAAGAACATGATCGCGCCGGAATACTTTGAAGGTGCTTCGATGTTCGGGTATGATATCGTAATCGTTGACGATGCAAATACGAAGGATACCTTCCCTTCCAATTCATTCGTACTCTTCACGACATCGATATGATCCTGATACTTCAATTCCTTTTCGTAGTAATCATCGGTCACCAGATCGACGCGGGAGTTCATCGAAATATAGATCATCGTGAATGTGCCGAGCGCAAATAGGATGAAACTGACGACAATCCACGAGCCCCAATTCATTTTTTTCATACTGATTCTCTTAGTTGTTTTTCGACAGTTAAACTGTCGAAAAGGTCCCTGTCCGAGAGTTGAACTCTCGGACAACTGTGACAGCCCTCAAATAAAAATTGGGAGATTGCTTCGTCGTTCCGATGAAAAACAATCGGAACTCCTCGCAATGGGTTTAAAGGTCAAAAAGTGTTGCTAAAATAACTGTAAGTTGTTCTTTGACATAGCGATATTGGTAGAAAACTCCAACAAGGTGTCGAATCGTGACTAAAAAAACACTGTCCGTACTGTTCAACATCAACG
>JACPGG010000137.1 GCA_016182545.1 Ignavibacteriales bacterium | reverse complement strand
TCAGCGCGGCGCTGGCGCTGGAGCAGTTCGGTTACGGCCTGGGCTTCACCGCCTATCTGATGGTGATGATTCTGGTGGCCGAGGGGCCGCACAAGACGGCCCACTATGCGATCTGCACCGGCTTTATGGCGCTGGGAATGATGCTCCCCGGCATGTTCAGCGGCTGGCTGCAAGACCAGATCGGCTACGGCAATTTCTTCCTCTGGGTGATGGCGTCGACCATTCCCGGTTTTCTTGTCGCTGCCTTTGTGAAAATTCCGGATGGATTTGGGAAGAAAAAAGAGTGATATGAAACAGCAAAAATATTTTATCGGCATGGATGGAGGCGGAACGAAGACGCATGCTCTTATTTGTGATTCGGATTGCGAAATACTTGCCGAGCATGTCGGCGGTCCCTCCAATTTTCAAATTATCGGTTTGGAGAAAGCATCGGAAACGATCTACGCATTGATGCAGTCCTGTTGTGAATCTGTCGATTGCTCGATCAAAGATATTTCCGTCGTTGCATGCGGTCTCACCGGCGCAGGCAGAACCGGAGATCAGGAGCGAATGACCGAGGGGTTGAAGAAATATGCCGCAAAGAAAAGAACAACATTGAATCGGGTGATCGTAGAAAGCGATGCCCGCATTGCTCTTGAGGGTGCGTTCAAAGGGGGAGAAGGAATTATTCTTATTGCCGGCACCGGTTCAATTGCATTCGGAAAGGATGCAAAAGGAAAAGTCCACCGCGTCGGCGGCTGGGGAAGGATCCTCGGCGACGAAGGGAGCGGGTACTATCTTGGGCGATCGGGATTGACCGCCGTGACGCATCAGCTCGACGGCAGGGGAGAACAAACGAAACTGACAAACATGATCTCGAAAAAATTCGGATTGACCGATCAGATCGCGATCATCAACGCCGTCTATAAAAACGGATTTGATGTGGCATCGATCGCTCCGCTCGTCCTGGACGCGGCATCAAAAAAAGATCGTGTCTGCCTTTTGATAGTGGAACAGGCGGCGGTGATGCTGGCTGAGCATGTGAAGATCGCATCGAAAAAAATTATTGTTTCATCGAAAGCAAAAGTACGGTCTAAAGTAAAACTGGCATTTGTCGGCGGATTGATTGCCAATGAAACGCTCCTCTCGGATTTGCTACGCCGTTTTATCGCTTCACACATTCCATCAGTCGAAATCATCAAACCGATGGCATCGCCTGCGTACGGTGCCGTGATAATGGCGATGGAAAAAAAGTAAAACCTGATGCTGCTCATGAAAAAATTTCTTTTCACGTTTCTGGTTTCCATGGTTGCTTTTCACTGCTCAACGTCACCGCAGGTTGGGCAGGGATCCTTTACCGAAGATCAAGAAGGAATAGTAAAAAGAGTCGTTGAGCGATCGTGGGCTGATTCTGTTCTTCAATCGATGTCGCTGGAAGAAAAGGTCGGACAATTGATGATCGTGTGGACCACTTCGTACTATATGCCCGACGGCAGGGATGCGTATCGGTCAAGCAACGACATTTCCGCGCGCTATGGCTTTAGCAGCCACGCGCGATGCAAGTTTAGCGTACAGCATGGGATTGGCAATTGCAAAAGAAGCACGAGCACTCGGCGTCCATCAAAATTATTCACCCGTGGTTGATGTGAATAATAATCCTAAGAATCCCGTTATCAATACCAGATCATTTGGTGAAAATCCGAAACTCGTCGCCGCTATGGCACGTGCGGTGATACGGGGCGAGCAGGATGGAAATCTCATCGCGACCGTCAAACATTTCCCCGGCCACGGCGACACCGATATTGACACACATCTCGAACTTCCGTCACTTCATCTCTCACGCGTAAGGATGGACAGCATCGAATTGTATCCGTTTAAAGATGCAATACAGAACGGCGTCATGTCTGTGATGGTTGCACACATTCATTCTTCCGCATTTGATAATTCTGACTCAATTCCTGCAACTGCGTCGGGAAATATAACTACCAAATTGTTGAAAGAGGAGATGGGATTTAAAGGGATCATTGTCACCGATGCACTGGCAATGAAAGGAATCAGCAAACTTTATAATGCAGGCGAAGCGGCAGTTCGGGCATTCAAAGCAGGGACCGATATGCTACTGATGTCTCCCAATACGGATGAGGCGATCGATTCGTTAATGAGTGCTGTCCGGCGCGGCGATATCTCAGAAGAACGTCTTGATTATTCCGTGAGGAAAATTTTATCGTACAAGCAATTGGTGGGATTACATCGTCAGCGCTTTGTGAACATCGATTCATTAAATGTGGGAGTTGGTATTCAAGCGCACAGAGATCTCGCGAAAGAGATCGCAAGAAAATCAATTACTGTTCTAGGAAACGATTCAAGCATACTTCCACTGAAAAACCTGAATGGTTCAAAAGCGACATTTTTTGTTTTTGCAGATACTGAGGATCCCGAAGAGAACAAGGAACTTTTGAATGAAATACGCCAGCGCACTCGGATTGATGCCGTTGTTATCGACCCCCGAAGCAACACAATGGAATATGACAGTGCTCTGAAAAAAGCGAAGAGTTCCGATCTCATTATCTGTCAGTTTAATTTTCAGATGCGTTCCGGCGCTATGTCAGGATTTCTTCCAAAAGAAGTTGTGCAATTGGTGAACGATATTGTCGCCCTTAAAAAACCGGTGATCGGAATATCGACCGGCAATCCGTACGTTGTCATGGAACTCCCCCGCCTTTGGGCGTTCGTACAAACATACGGCTCGAGTACTTCGTCGGAAGAAGCATGTGCTGAAGTGCTCTTTGGTGAGCAGCCGGCTCGCGGTAGGTTGCCGATTTCGATACCGGGAAAATATCTGTACGGAGAGGGAGTGCGATACGAACCAATCGTGATCAGTTACGGAAAACCGGCTGAAGTCGGTTTCGATCCGAATGCGCTGAAGAGTGTCGATACGATCATCACAGCTGCAATTACAGATTCGGCATTTCCCGGCGCAGTGCTGCTGATTGCAAAGGACGGATATGTCGTTCACGAAAAGGCGTACGGCAGAATGACGTACGAACCGACTGCCGTTCCGGTTTCGACAGACGCACTCTTCGACCTCGCATCAGTAACAAAAGTGATTTCAACCACCAGTGCGGTGATGCGCCTTGTTGATGAAAAACGAATTACCCTGAACGATCCTGTCGTCAAATATCTTCCCGAGTTCGGACAGAACGGGAAAGAGAAGATCACGCTCTACAATTTGATGGTTCACAACAGCGGATTGCAGGCATGGAGAAAATATTATGAGATCTGCGATTCGCCGAAATGTGTTCTTGATTCCATCTTTGCTGCACCGCTCGTCTACAAGACCGGTGATTCAACCATCTATTCCGATCTGGGATTGATCACGATGGGGAAGGTGATTGAAAAAGTGACGAAGACGACACTCGACATGTATGTCGATTCTGTTTTCTTTAAACCGCTCGCTATGAGAAATACGATGTACAATCCACCACAATCATTATTATACCGCATCGTGCCGACGGAAATTGATTCACTCTGGAAGAAAACATACAGAGCAGTGAAGGGTCGCGTGCATGACGAAAATGCTGCGACGCTCGGCGGCGTTTCAGGTCATGCAGGATTATTCTCAACGACATCCGATCTTGTGAAAATTCTGCAAATGGAATTGAACGGAGGTATCTACGGCGGCAAACGGTACTTGCAGGAAGGAACTATCAAACAATTTACGACACGCCAATCCGAAAAATCGAGCCGCGGTATCGGATGGGATACAAAATCATCGGATGGTTCGTTCTCCGGCAGGTATACTTCACTGAAAACATTTCTTCATACGGGATTCACTGGTACGTCGGTCGTTGTTGATCCCGAGAAGAGAATTATCGTTATCTTCCTCACAAATAGAGTTTATCCGACAAGAAACTCCTCTAAATTGTTCAAGGTTCGCCCCGCTGTGCATAATGCTGTGCTCCAATCATTGAACTAAACCTGAACCTTAGTCGTGGTGTCACTGTTGGGTAAAGTGATACCTCATTGACCGGGAAATCCATGTTTTTCACCGAATAATTACGTTTTTTCTTGCAACTTTTGCCATTTTGGAACGTTAACAATCATAGTTTTACTGTCTATTTTTGGAGATATCAATGAAAAAATTCCTCGTAATTGCATTAGTTTCTACAATTACAATCCTCACATCTCAAGCACAAGAGAAACTTTCCCTTCAACAAGCGATTCAAATTGCACTCGAAAAAAATATTTCAGTGATCGGCGCAAAGAATTCAATGGAGATCCAGCGGTCCGGTGTACTATCCGAGTATGGCAGACTCTTACCCAGCGTATCAGCAAACGGGACATGGAGCAGAAACGGATCATCATTTGATGCTACGCCCCTCATTCCGTCCGGTGTTTCGGCAACCGCAATCGTACCTCACCGTACTGCGCAACAAACAATTGTTGAAAGTAAGCGAAGATAATTTGAAACGAAGTCAGCAGCAACTTTCACGTATAACGGAATCGAATAAGGTCGGTGCCGTTGCCAAAGCAGATCTGTATCGCCAACAGGTACAGACTGCGAACGACGAACTTTCCGTCATCAATGCGCAAAGTGCGTACGACAATTCAAAGTACGATCTTCTCTATTTATTGTCCCTTGATGTGACAAAAGAGTATGATATCGATGATATCGCTCCCATGAGTGATCTAGAACGAGCGGACAGCACATATCAATACGAAATATACGATTACAACAAACTTGTCGAAGAGGCACTTGCGGCACGTCCCGATTATCAATCATCGCTTCTCTCAAGAGATGCCGCCTCCAACAGCGTGACGATCGCTCAATTGGGTCATTGGCCTTCCTTATCTTTGAACGGTGGATACGGATATAAAATGGTCGGGGGATCGGATTTTTCGAATTTTAATAATTCAACCGGCTGGGATGTTGCACTGACACTTCACATTCCGATATTCAGCGGATTTCAAGTGAGTGCAAATGTACAAACGAATCAATTGAATTATCAATTGGCGGAACAGAATTTAGAGCAGACGAAGCGCAAAGTCCAGAAAGATATTCGCACTGCATTGTTAAATCTTGAAACGGCAAAGAAACGGATGGATGTATCCAATAAGAATGTCCTTTCGGCGGAAGAAGACAGGCGGATTGCCGAGGAACGGTATAATCTCGGTTCTAATACCCTGCTCGATCTTTTGGTTGCAACAGCAAATTATACCACGGCATTGAGCAATAAAGTCAGTGCCGCATACGATTTTGTGTACGCAAAGCAGCAATTCAGAATTGCTGTCGGCAAAGACAAGTATTAATATCATTATCACACGGAGTATTTATGGCAAACGGTAAAAAGAACAAAAAGAAATTATTTATCTTTTCAGGCATCGGAGCAGTTGTGGTGATCCTGATTCTTGTCGTGGTGTTGGGAAGCAAGAAAGAGAATATCATCACCGTCCAGACGGAAAAGATAAGCGAACGGACGATCACGCAGGTGGTGAATGCTTCGGGCAAGATCCAACCGGAAACGATGGTGAAGATCAATGCGGAAGTCAGCGGCGAAATTACCGCGCTTCCTGTCAAAGAGGGTGATAAGGTGAAACGAGGGGATCTTCTTGTTCGCATAAAACCCGATCAGTATCAGGCGCAGGTGGACCGTGCAGAAGCCGGATTGTCTTCAGCACGTGCGAGTTTGAATCTGCAAAAAGCAAATCTTGAAAAAGTGGAATCCGAATTCAAACGGGCAGAGGAATTGTATCAAAAGACATTGCTGTCGGATCAGGAATTTGTTGCTGCAAAGACGGCGTTGAATACCACAAAATCTCAGTATGAATCTGCACAGGCGGGCGTGCGTCAAGCGGAAGCATCCCTCAGGGATGCAAAAGAGAGTTTATCGAAAACAGCGATCTATTCACCGATGAATGGGACCGTCTCTCAACTCCTATCCGAACTTGGCGAGCGGGTGAGCGGAAGCAGCTTTACTCAAGGGACGCAGATCATGACAGTGGCGGATTTAAGCATGATGGAAGCGCGCGTTGATGTCGGTGAGAATGACATCGTCATGATCTCCATCGGTGATACATCAAGAATTACGATCGACGCATTTCCCGATAAGAAATTTGCCGGTATCGTCTATGAAATCGCAAATACCGCGACATCGAAAGGGCTCGGCACACAAGACGAAGTGACAAATTTCCAGGTGAAGATTCGCGTATTGAATAAAGAAGTAGCGCTCCGTCCCGGCATGTCCATGACAGCTGATATTGAAACAGAAACAAAAAAGAATGTATTAGCTGTACCGATACAGAGCGTGACTACGAGAGCACCGAAACCAAAAGGGGAGGAAAAGCCGGCTGAAGGAGGCGACGGACAGCAACAAGGGGGACCCGGATTATCAATGAATGAAAAACCTGTTGAGTGTATATTCATCGTCGAAAATGGCAAAGCTAAAATGGTACCTGTAAAACGAGGGATCAATGATGAAGGCTTTGTTGAGATCTCAGAGGGTGCAACGAAAGACTCAGAAGTGATCAGCGGAACATATAAAGCGATCAATCGTGATCTTGAAGACGGGTCTGTCGTGAAAGTTGAAAACCAGACAAAAAAATTCGCCATGACACCGCGCGGGGACAATAAATAATACAATTGCAGAATGACAATACTTCGCAAACTTTGTATCCTTCTTTGTAGTATCGTTGTTGGTGCCGGAGCTCAAATAGACAGCAGCGGGATTAAATTGATCGAACAGCGCAAGAATAAAGAAGCACAAACGTTCTTTGAATCAGCAGTTGAAAAAAACGAGAAAGATCCCGAAGCCCGGTATTGGCTTGCTGTTTCACTTTCCAGGCAGGGTAAATTCGATGATGCAGAGGATGAGATTGATGAAGCGATCGATCTCGATGAACATGTCGCAAAGTACCATCTGGCGCGAGGTCAGATTCTCGGACAACAAGCAATGAATGCAAATGTTATCTCGCAGGCATTTCTTGCCCCAAAGATCAAGAACGCTTTTCTCCGTGCGTCGGAACTGGATCCGTCGAATATTGAAGCTCGCATTTCGCTTTTTAATTACTATGTGATGGCGCCGGGTATTATGGGGGGAAGCGACGAGAAGGCGATTGCGCAAGTGACCGAACTGAAAAAACTCGATCCATTCCGGGGACATTTACTCCATGCAAACTATTACAACAGGAAAAAAGATTCCGTTAGCGCCGAATTGGAAATAAAAAAAGCGATTGCTGTTTCACCGGATAACTCAAGCGGATACAAGCAGCTCGGCTATTTTTATATGAATCAGAAGCGTTTCAAGGAAGCATACGGACAGATGAAAAAATACATCGACCTTGAACCGGGAAACCCGGATTCGTACGACAGTTACGGAGACGTATTGCGCGCCGAAGGGAAATACGATCAAGCGATCGAAAAATATTTATTTGCATTATCTGTCGACAAGAACTTTTCCGCGTCGATATTTTCTCTGGCAGATTGTTACGAGAAGAAATCGATGATCCAAAAAGCGAAAGAAACGTACCAGTGGTTTTTATCCGTCGAGCCGAACGGCCGCCGCTCTGAAGCCGCACAAAAGAAAATCAACGAATTGTGAGAGCCACTATGCAGCCAGTCATCAATATCAAGAATATCAAAAAAACATATATCATGGGTACTGTCGAGGTCAACGCCCTCGTCGATCTGTCCGTTCAGATTCACAAGAATGAGTATGTTGCGATCATGGGACCTTCCGGATCGGGAAAATCGACGTTGATGAATATCATCGGATGCCTTGATACTCCGACATCAGGTCTGTATGAGTTCAACGGCATCAATGTCAGTGAAATGAACGATAATGAACTTGCAAAGATCCGGAATAAAGAGATCGGTTTTGTATTCCAAACATTCAATCTTTTGGCTCGTTCCAACGCACTTCACAATGTGGAACTACCGTTGATCTATGCCGGGATGAAGAAAACAGTCCGCCATGAATTGGCTGAAGAGGCGCTGCGCCATGTAAAACTTGAAGACCGAATGCATCACAAGCCGAACGAACTTTCCGGCGGACAGCGCCAGCGTGTTGCCATTGCGCGCGCCCTTGTGACAAAACCGTCCATCATTCTAGCTGATGAGCCGACGGGAAATCTTGATTCGAAGACTGGTGTTGAGATCATGGGATTGTTCAATGAGCTGCACGCACAAGGAAATACGATCATTCTGGTGACGCATGAAGAGGACATTGCCCGGCATGCACATCGGGTGATCAGGGTTCGCGATGGTATGGTGGAACATGACGGACCGGTTGAAAACAGGGTTCTTCCCGGCGTTCACGCATAAATAAAGGAGCGCTTCTCAATGAGATTAGCCGATTGGGGTTATGAAATAAAAGAGGGACTTGCGATCTCGTTCCATGCCATCCGTGCAAATAAGATGAGATCGGTCTTGACGACGCTTGGAATTGTCATCGGAATCGTTTCCGTCACACTGATGGGGACGGCGATCGAAGGACTGAGCCGCGCATTCAATGAGACAGTCTCCAAGATCGGCGCTGATGTCTTGTACGTTCAAAAATTCCCGTGGTTCGACGGGGGGGACAACTGGTGGAAATACAGGAACAGGAAAAACATCGACCTGAGGCAGTACAAAATGGTGCGCGACCAGACCACGTTGGCAGCGGCAGTCACACCGACCGCGTTTGCGATGGCGCCGATTAAGTATCGCAGTCTGAGCTCCGACGGGATATTTGTTATCGGTGCGAACGACCAATATGCCACAACATTCGGGTTGAACATGGAGATGGGAAGATTCTTCTCCCAGGCGGAATCGAATGGCGATCGTCCGGTTGTCGTCCTTGGATATGTTGTTGCCGAGAAATTATTTCCGAGTGAAAGTCCGTTGGGTAAAAACGTGAAGGTCGGTACCCATACATTTCGGGTGGTCGGCGTTGTGGCAAAGCAGGGAAGTTTTTTGGGGATGGATCTTGATAATCGTGTCGTCATTCCTATCACAAATTTTTTGCAAAAGTTCAGTAATAATCGGCGTGGATTATCTTTGAATGTGAAAGCTGCCGATATCAACGATCTTGAAAATACAAAAGAAGAACTGCGCGGCATCTTACGTAAATCCCGCGGGGTAAAACCGGGTGTGGAAGATGATTTTGCGATCAACCAGCAGGAGATGTTCATACAGACATTCAATGCCATCGGCGGCGTGGTCGCCGGGATCGGATTGTTCATCACCGCTCTGTCGCTATTCGTCGGTGCGATCGGGATCATGAATATCATGTTCGTCTCCGTCACTGAACGGACAAAAGAGATCGGGATCCGGAAAGCGATCGGCGCCAAACGTTCAACGATTCTCTTCCAGTTTTTGATCGAATCGGCTGTCCTTTCGTTGATCGGCGGCCTCATCGGTATCGTTATTTCTTATCCGTTGAGTTTGTTGATCAATCAGATTCTCCCGACGTCGATGCCGTTATCCGTTGTGGCAATCGCGATCTTCATATCATTGTTGGTCGGCGTCATTTCCGGATTTTTACCCGCAAACCGCGCATCCAAAATGGATCCGGTTGAGGCGTTACGGTACGAATAGTTCTTGGTTAGTGGTGACTGGTAATTTGTAACTGGGTGCTGCACCCTCTGCGTGAAATGTGTCGGATGGTGTGTTGTAAAGTCAAATAATCTCTGAGGAAGAAACAAAGAATTGGTTGCGAAGATCCCACAAAAGAAAGCTTATGAATGAAGTGAGATTTTTAGAACTTGAAAAAAGAACTGAAATGTTGGGTAAAAAACTAAATGCGTTTATCAATTCAATGAAAAAACAATACGCTAAGAAACCAGTAGCCAATAACGAGTAACTAATTACCAAAAAATGCAAGTACAAGAAAGCATCAACATGGCTCTGTTCGCGATCCGCGCGAATAAACTCCGGTCGACACTGACGCTGCTCGGCATCGGTGTCGGCGTCTTCTCGATCATCGGCGTGATGACGGCAATGGGAGTGCTGCAGAATGCGATTGAAAGCGGTTTGAGCGAATTGGGAACGAATACATTTCAGATCCAGAAATTTCCCGCATTCAATTTCAATGATAGAGATCGTGCACGATACCGCAATAGAAAAGATATCACCTATGAACAGGGTGAATATTTTTACGAACGGATGACGCTTGCAAAATATGTCGGGTTGGAGTCATGGAACGGCGGTAAAGTAATAGAATTTAAGAAATTGAAAACAAACCCGAGTGTCGGTGTTGCAGGCGAATCGGTCGACGGGCTTGCGACGAACAATTGGAATATCGATCAAGGACGTTCATTCAACAATCAGGAAGTGCAATCAGCGGGTAACGTCGTTGTTTTGGGCGATGGTGTTGTCAAAAAAATATTCCCGACAGGAAATCCGGTTGGAGAATTGGTCCGTGTCGACGGCCGCCAATTCAAAGTGATCGGTACGATGGCGCCGAGAGGAGCTGTAATGGGAGGGAACCAGGGAAATTTTGTCGTCATCCCGATCACAACCCATATGAACATCTACGGCAAAGACCGTTCGATCAACATCATGGTTACCGCAAAGGATCAGGAGTCGTACAATGAGGTGTTGGAATTATCGCGCGGTGTCATGCGTGTCATCCGTCAGGTTCCGCCCGGCGAGCCGGACGATTTTGAGATCTTTTCCAACGAGACAATGATCTCCACGTTCAATGATATGACATTTATGATCAAGATCGGCACACTTGGCATTGCATGCATCGCACTCATCGCGGCAGGTGTCGGTATCATGAACATTATGCTTGTGTCGGTAACGGAGCGGACAAAAGAGATCGGCGTGCGGAAGGCACTCGGCGCAACAAAGACGAACGTTCTCTCTCAGTTCTTGACGGAGTCTGTCGTATTCAGCCAGATCGGCGGGGTCATTGGGATCATCACCGGCTCGCTGCTCGGCAATCTTGTTGCAGTACTGATGGAAGCACCGGCGATCCTTCCGTGGAACAACGAAGTTTCAATTCTTCAGACGCCGATCATGGATTTTACGGCGCTGCAAATGAACATTACCGCCCTCATTTTCTGCTCGATCATCGGGATCGTCTTTGGTGTGTACCCTGCATGGAAAGCAGCGAACCTTGATCCAATCGAAGCTCTTCGGTACGAGTAATTTAGCAATCCGATTGCTTTGAGCAATCGGATTGCTTTTTCCAATTACTCAATTACTCAACCTCTTTATTACTTCTTCGTCAAACTTCGGCAGCTCTCCGAATTGTTCCGTTAACTTCTGGTACTTCGCAAAAAAATCTCCGATGCCGTTCTGAATTGTTTCGTTCAATGATGCACGCCCTAATTTTGCATCGATCGAATACGCCATGAGCAATCCCGCCGTTGCGCCGTAATTTTTTTCGTACGAGCCGGAGAGATTTGAATTCATGATCAGTTCGCGTGCTCGCGTCGGAGTTATGGAGGGAGAGGTGAGTTCTTTGAGTGCGCTGTTCAACGACGTGATCGCTTGTTTTGCGCTGTTCAGTTGTGCTGCCGATAGATGTGCTCCTGTCCGCTGTTGTGCGGAGATCAAATATGCGATTCCCTCATTCTGCACAAGTTCTGCCAGAGTCCAATACGGTTCATAGCGCCGGTTGAGCTGCTGCCACACCGGGGAAGAATTCTGATAGATCCCAAAGACGGCATGGAACGTTTCGTGTGCAAGCGTGCTCATCATATCAACAAACTGAAGTTGTACTTCCTGGATGTACTGCGCAGACCGTGTCAAATTTACTACGATCGTCAACTCTCCTTCTCCTTCACCGACAAAGCGGGGGGTGTTGTTCACCCACACAATGCTTCGCACGAATGCGGCTGCATTTTCATTTCCCAGTGCGACAAAATAGACCGGTATCGAAGCGGTGATCCGCGCATTCTGAGGAAAGAACGATTCGATCGTTGCAACAACTCGTCTGTCCAACTGTCTTTTTTTTGTTTCTTGAAGAAGTAACTTGATCTGCTTCAGATATGTTGATGTGGAATTCAATCCGAACATATCGTTGGATGTGATTGATCCGCTTCGGAAGCGCTCAAGTTCCCGCGCAAAATCAACCGGCGAGTACGTTTGTCGTGCGAGCAGCGCGCTTGTTGCGGCAGCGATCTGGTTGCCGCGAAGTTCAGCAACGCGGTTCACATTCGCGACCCGTCCCTCGCTTAATTCGATCAATGCGTCAATGGAGGAGTAATCCAAACGGAGCGTGACGTTGAAATTGGGATTGCTTTGTGCCAACGCGGAAGAGGTGAGGAGAAGTATTGATAAAAGTAATTTCACGATAGATTTTTCATTCCTCTCAAAGCCTGTCGGATGCGCTGTTCGTTTTCAATCAACGCAAAACGTACATATCCTTCGCCGGCATCTCCAAAACCGATTCCGGGGGATACGGCTACTTTCGATTTTGTCACAAGTAATTTTGCAAATTCAAGTGAACCATTCGAACGGAACTGATCCGGAATTTTCCCCCACACGAACATTGACGCCTTTGGTCTTTCAATATCCCATCCAAGTTTCTGCAATCCGTCAACAAGCACATCGCGGCGAGCTCGATATGTGGTTGTAATTTCCTGAACACAATCCTGCGGACCGTTCAGTGCGGCAATTGCTGCGATCTGGATCGGCTGGAACATGCCGTAATCAAGATAACTCTTTATTTTGACCAATGCGCCGACGATCGTTCTATTCCCGACACAGAATCCGACGCGCCAACCCGGCATGTTGTAACTTTTTGACAATGTGTAGAATTCCACTGCAACATCGCGCGCACTCGGTACCTGCAGGATCGATGGCGCCTGGTATCCGTCAAACCCGAGATCGCCGTACGCGAGATCGTGAATAATGTACAGATCGTTCTGCTTTGCGAAGGTGACAATCTTATCAAAAAAAGAAAGATCGACCGTTGCCGTCGTCGGGTTATTCGGAAAATTGAGTACAACAAACTTCGGTTTGGGCCATGTTTGCGTGTATGACTGAACGATCCGTTCGTAGAATCCTTCGAACGGTTCCATCGGGACGTGAATGACCTGAGCTCCGGCGATGACGAATGCGTAAGGATGAATCGGATATGCCGGCGACGGGCATAAGATAGTATCGCCGGGACCTGAAACGGCGAGAGCGAGGTGGGACAAGCCCTCCTTGGGGCCGATCGTTGCAACTGTTTCAGTCTCCGGATCAAGATCAACGTTGTAGCGCCGTTTGTACCAATCGCAGATGGCAAGGCGAAGCTTATAGATCCCTTTGGAAGCAGAGTAGCGGTGATTGTAATCCTT
Source organism: Ignavibacteriales bacterium (assembly GCA_016182545.1). Lineage (GTDB taxonomy): Bacteria > Bacteroidota > Ignavibacteria > UBA10030 > UBA8401 > SpSt-333. Next base: position 9,982 of record JACPGG010000137.1, on the reverse strand, counting down.
TTGAGATGCTTCGGTGAGTTTATCGACGATATGCTGCGGTGTCGGCTGGTCGGGATTCCCCATGCCGAGATCGATGATATCCTCACCGTTACGCCGGGCATTCATCTTCAATTCATTGACGATGGCGAAGACGTAGGGGGGAAGTCTGTTGAGTCGTTCGAAGTTTTTCATGACACTGTAATATAAAAAAAACGAAACAACAACAAAGCGTAACATATTCTATTGGTACAAAAAAATCCCCGAAGGCATAATTCCCTCGGGGATCAAATCCGGAATTGTATTATTACTTTTTCTTCTTGGTTGCCGGTTTCACAGTTTTCAGCGGTGTTTCTTTCGGCGGTTCAGGTTTCGTGACGATCCCCTCAATCTCGTCTGCTAATAACGATGCATCGTACAATTTCCGCAACGATTCGATCATTGCTGCTGTATGCACCGCAACAGCCCGGTTCCGCGCTTCTTCATAGACGAATCTGCCGGAAAGACTTTCGATATTTCCGTCAAAGATCAGTCCGACTACTTCTGCATTTTTATTGATGACTGGTGAGCCCGAATTTCCACCGATGATATCGTTTGTGGTAACGAAATTCATCGCGGTAGCAAGCTGCACTTTGTTCACACCATCCTTAAAACGCTGCGGGAGTTCAAACTCAGGCTGATTTTGGAAACTGTATGCGCGGTCATATAACCCGTACATCGTGGTCATACTTGGAGCCACGGTTCCGTTCATGGGAAATACCTTTACTGTACCGTAGGAAAGCCGGAGCGTGAATGTTGCATCCGGAGGAAGATCTTTGCCATACACTGCAAACCGTGCTTTTCCGGCGGCTTCCGATGCTGAAGCGGTGATACCGGAAATATTCTTTTCCTGCCACGCTGTCATTTCATCGCCGATACCGACGATGCGGCGCGCCATTGCGATCAACGGGTCCTGCGATGCCGTGATCTCTTCTTCTCCTGCTTCGATCAATGCTTTCCTGAAGGCCGGATCACCGAGTTTTGTGTTGTTGATGTAGAACGCTGCCGCTTCCTGCGGCGTCTTTCCATCCAGTACTGCTTTGACCCACGGATCGTTTGAACCGAGCATGTCAAGTGCTTCGGCAAAACGGTCTGCCAGCTGCACCTCTTCCAGATCGGGATATATCGGGGCAGGGGAGAAGAGGGAATATTTAGTTGCTTCTATGTTGGCATCCTGGAATGCTGCAGTCCGTTCGCCGTTCGGTTTTTTTATCTCACGGGCGAATCGTGCAATAGTGAGCGCATTCGATGCGAGTTTTCCGCTGACGCCGCGGAACGTCAATTCTTTGAACATCATTTTGCTGCGCTCGATCGCAGCGGCAACCGAATCCCAAGCCCATGCGAATTTTGCCTTCAGTTCCGGGTTTGCATTGACCGCTTCACGCAGGTTCAACTCTTCTTTGATCTTTTTCGCCATTACATTTTTATCGAGCAAGCCGTTGTATTCGCCGGTCCATGCTTTTTGGGCATTCTCGATTCCCCGAATCGATGTGACGGCACGCCGTCGTTGCTCTTCTCCGCGTGAAGCATAATCACGCAACACTTTCAAACGGCGCTCGACATTTTTGAGCCTGTTGGGATAAGAATAGTCCCGTGCATATTCGATTTGTGATACTGTTTGCTGTCTGTTTGTCGATCCGGGATGTCCTGAGACAAAGACCAATTCACCGTCAGAAGCTCCGGCGGTTTTCCATTTCAAATAATGGGGCGGATTATACGGTTTATCATTCTCATACACGCGGAAGAATGTCATATCCAGGTCGTACCGCGGAAATGTGAAGTTATCGGGATCGCCGCCGAAAAATGCGATCTGTTCTTCCGGTGCCATCACCAGACGGACATCGGTGAATTTTTTATAACGGTAGATCCAATATTCGCTGCCGTTGTAAAATGGAACGATGTCGGAGCGGAGTCCGGTCCGTTCTCGACTTTCTTTCGTCAGCTCGGCAATTTTTGATTTACGGGCTGATAGTGCTTCCTTTTGAGTCATTCCTTCTTTTGCCGTTCCGAGAATTTTTTCCGTCACATTTTCCATTTCGACAAGGACGTTCAATTCAAGATCGGGACATCGGAGTTCTGCCGATGTTGTTTTAGCGTAAAATCCGTTCTTGACAAAATCATTCTCTTGTGTCGAAAGTTTTTGAATCTGTCCCAATCCCACGTGATGGTTTGTCATCACCAAGCCGTTGGGGGAAATGAATGACCCTGAGCCGCCGTCGTTGAACCGTACGGAGGAGAGGCGGACGTGTGTCATCCAATCTTCGGTGACGTCAAATCCATATTTTTCTTTCAATTGTTTGCCGGGCGGGTTGTCGAATGTCCACATTCCTTCGTCGGCATATACTGCCGACAGTATGAGGACAAATCCTGCCATGATGTGCATGATCTGTTTCATGATAGTGCCTTTGTGTTACTGGTAGGTTAATTGAAGTGCGTACAGATCCGTAGAATCAGGGGGAGTGATGCGGATTGGTACAGCGTGAGTTGTTACGATTTCATCCGTTTTCCTTTTTCTTCTTCGGTAAAGATCCATCCGACGATCTTTCCTTCGTCGATATTTTCAAACCGGTCCCAATACTCAGCAGTCCTGAAATGCCTTGAACTTGTGTCCCCTTTAATGGACGCAGCCACTTCCTTCATGATAATGGCAAGCCTCGTTTTCCACTGCTCCATATTGCTGATACGAAGGTCGACCCATCCATTGTGCGCCCAATCGTCGATCGATGCGGGAGTGATTGGCAATTCATTCACGCCGCGGTAGGGGGGAATTTTTATTTCGTTGCCGCGCAATATTGTTTTTCCATCGGGCATCAATATCGGAATGCCGATCGAAATAATATGCGACCGCAATTGTTCTTCTTTGGTACCGTACGCAAGTTTCAGCAGATGAGCTTCGTACAATAATTTCGAGAGCCGTGGCGGACCGAGCATTTCGAACGCGACGCTGTCAACATCATGTTCTTTCTCCAATTGCTTCATCCGTTCGATCGCACTCTGGAACATGAATCCCGCGCGGTATGTCGGCGAAAGCGTTGCGTTGTCCAGCGCGTTGATGATATCGTGCCCGGTGTTTCCACCTTTGATCTCGTACACAACGGCTTCGGCGATCTCTTCGGGGGTAACATATTCCATCTGTCCCGGCGTCGCGATCGCTTCAAACTCTCCCCGCGAGAAGATCCCGTTCTCTCCAGTATCGATGAAGACAGATTTCAGCCGTTCTCCGGTCGGTTCGGCAACGCCGCCGTTCATTTTTATTTGGAATTTACCTTTCAGTTCGATCCCTTTTTCGGGTGAACAGTCGACAAGATCGATCGGTTTGCCCCGTTTTGCTATCTCGCCGAACGCAATTTTTTTCCATGCAATTGCGCCGGTCGGTTTGATCTCTTTGGTGATCGGAGCGTCGGGAGTCCTTCCCATCAAAAAGAGGAGCAGTGTATGAGCCCCGGCGACAACAGATTTGCTCAACAAAACACGGGAAGGTTTTTCTTCGCTGTGCGTGTACGGAATGTTCAGTCCCATCCCTCCGGTGCCGCTCGTTCCGATCTTCACATAGATATTGGTCTTTGCTGAGTTCATCGAGCGGTAAAAAATTTGTACGTGACGGATCAACTGCGGCGTATACTGGGTTGCAAGCAGCCTTTCGACGGTCTCTTTTAGATTGGGAGAATTGTTCTTCAATGAGATCATCACATCGCGCGAGCTCTGGAAAATATCCTGATACGCAATTGCCGTTGCAGAATTGATGCAATCGACGACGATATCCGGGCGGTATTTGTCGAGAAGTTGATACAAGGATGACCGTTCAAGCACATCCTGTGTGAGTTCGTCGATGATATCGTCGATGAATTTTGCACGCTTATGAGGTTCACTGAGAATTTCTTCGCGGGTGAGATCCTTGAATTCATTGCGGACGAAAATATTACCCCACCACGGCACAAAAAAACTCTTCCCGGCTTTCGGATATTCGGACCGCATTTGCTCGCACGCCTCTTTTGCTTCCGATTCTTTTAATGAGGTGAGAATAATACGTTTGGGTTTCTCTTCCATCAGCCGCCGGCAGATCGCAGAGCCGACGAGTCCCCATCCGCCAAGGACGAGTACGGTTTTGTTCGTGATGATCATACATCCTCTGTTTGAGAAAAAATTTGAGCGGAGGAAGATGTTTGCTTCCGCCGTTGCAGTGCAAAGATACGCCGAAATGGTTGAAACAGCAACGGATGTTTTCTATATTGATTCAAGATAGACTCATCCAGTATCACGAAATCATGAAAAATATATCGTTTCAATTCCTCGTTGTAATAATTCTTCTTTGCGGATGCAAAGATGATGGCTCGATCACCACGCCAACAGATCCTGATGTGACCGTCAGTACCATCTACGGTGTTGGCGTCAATCAGAAATCTGTGCTCAGCTGGAATGTTGCAGCAACATCGCATGCAACACGGTTAATGATCTACAGGCATACAGTTCCGCTCTATGCCGAGGGTAATGCCACGCACATCGCCGAGATAAATTTATCGTCGACAGCTCCGACATTATCGTTCATTGTCGATTCAACACTAACCAACGGAACGACTTATTATTATACGATCGTTCCGGAAGCATTGGACCCTGACGGGGGAATTAAAAAAGGGGAATATAAGACTACTGCCATCATTCCGTTCGATCCGGCATCTGTGCCGACGAGTCTCATAAAATATTCGGAACATATTCAACCGATCTTCAACGGCGGGTGTGCAATGCACGGATGCCACGAAGGAGCGTCAGTGAGCGGACAACACAAATTTCGGAAATCGTCGCATGGCGGTTCGACCTTTTCCCTGATATCGTGGGCGAATGCGATGTTCGGTACCGATGATGTTGCGCAGATCGTCCCGTACCGCGCGCGAAAGAGTCACATCATTCAACATGTAAACAGTGATACTGCTGTCGCGCCGGTAGCGCAGCCGTCAATGCCGCCCGGATTTACGTTCCCCGCGGAATTGCGGGATCTTCTCGTCCGCTGGGTCGATGATGGAGCAAAGAATGACGATGGAACTGTAGCGTATTCAACGATGCCGGTACGTGGCTGGGGATATGTAACGAATCAAGGGGAAGACATCACGGCTGTCATCGATCTCGATAAAAATAAAATTGCCAGGTACATCACAACCGGTGTGGAGAATACAGTGACATCGCCCCCACATTCTCCTCACAATGTTGTGGTCGATTGGCAGAATCAATACTATTATGTGAATCTTATTGGCGGAAACAAGTTGCTGAAGTTCAGAGTCACCGACAATGCCAAAGCAGGGGAATTATCAACAGGGCTCTCTTCGCCGGCGCAGGTTGCTCTTTCAAGGAACGGGGACACTGCGTACGTCTCAAATTTTGAGAATGGAAAAACGAATATCTCTCTTGTGTATACACCTTCAATGACTAAAATATCGGATCTCTCCGATCCTGCAATGCTGAAGCCGCACGGAATTTCCATCACTCCGGATTTCAAATCTGTTCTGGTGATGAATTCATTGTCCGATAATATTTCAATCGTACGAACATCGGACAATACGATGAGAGCTACAATTCCGGTCTCGGGGAATGTTCCTGCGTTACCGATCGGATATGTGTATCAATATGAACCGTACCAGGCGGCGATCACTCCTGATAGTAAATACGCTTTTATTACATGCAGAAAATCCGGCGAGGTGAGAGTGCTGGATATCGACTCATTGCGAATAGTTGATTCGATAAAAGTGGGGACATTTCCTCTGATACCCGCCATTACTCCGGACGGTCAATACGTTTTTGTTGCCAATAGAAATTCAAATTCTGTTTCGGCGATCAAGGTCTCGACACGTACCGTTGAATATTCCGACGATTCAGTCGGAGTCGAACCACATGGGATCGCGGTCTCAAAGGATGGAAAATATCTTTACGTCTCTTGTGAAAATCTTGGTGTGAGCGATCCTCCACATCATCCGACTATCGGAGCGAAGAAGGTCGGCTTTGTGAAGATCATTGAGATTGCAACTCGCTCCGTTATCGCTTCTCTCGAGGTGGGAAATTTTGGTTCCGGAATGGCTGTAACACATTGAGATATCAGTTAGAACTTCATCCCCGCCGAGAAATGAAACAGAGTTTGCTGACCTCTGTCCGCTACGTATGATTCTTGACCCCGTGCAATAATGAATTCTACCGGACCCAGGATTGAAGTGAACATGACACTGATACCGTACCCGAATTTTGGGCTTTTAGCAGATGGATTGACAGGGTTAATGATATCGGGATCGACAAGCACATTCAGAATTCCCTTCAAAAAAATATCGCGTTTGTATTCGTAGCGATACTCGCCGCGTCCGACGATAAAGTTGGTACCGTTGATCTGTAAGTACTCCGCACCGGCAAACTCGTTCGGTCCCCCGATGACGAATCTTTTATACAACGGCGGTGTGTCGAAGATCTTAAAGTACGACCCGCCGAACCGGATCGTGTGCAGCGGCGACGGAGTGACATAATTATCCCACAGAACAGAGAACCGCGTGTAATTGAAATCCGATCCCAGGATCGTGCTGCTATATTCAAATTGAGATGATATATTGATCCCTTTGTGCGGGACAAAAACATCATCAATGTAATCGAGCGAGATTGTCAGCAATCCGTAGCGCAAGTGATGCTGCAATTTTGAACCGCCGATGATCGTGCGGGGGAGAACGTTGGTCATTTCGTCTGCGATCTCCATTTCGAACAACCACGATTTATCGATCGTCAATCCGGCACCGACACCCATCGTTAACGCGCGATCCTTGTATTCGAGCACAACAGCCGTTGTATGGATATTCAATGGTACGTCTCTGTAACGGAGTGAAATGAAAGGGTAGATAGGGGTATCGAGAGAACGGGACGGATACGAAAGTTTGCCGTGTAAACGGAACAGCCCCGAGAATTCCATTTCCGATTCGAACCGAACGCCCGCGAGGAGCAGATTCGTCGCTCGTACGCCGAGCCTGGCAATGAGCTGATAGAATTCGTCGTAATGCAATCCAATGTTCAGCTCGCGGAACGATTTTTCCCTTACAGTCACGATAAGCGTGACGCTCGTATCATGTTCCGTATGGACGGTATATGTGATCGTCTCAAAATAGCCGAGTGCGTACAATTCGTTGATCTTACGTTCGACAAGATCCGGAGAAAACAACTCTCCCGGTTTGATATCGAGAAGGTCGTAAATGAATTGGAATTCCAATTTATCATATCCGATGATCCTGATCCCGTGGACGAGCAGATTCTTTGGCTGTGGCTGGACAAAGACCGGATCAGATTTTCCATTGTCGTGCGGTGTGATTTGTTCTTTTAGTTCTATCAGTGCATCGATATGTGACTGCGCGGCGGCATATCCGCGGGAAATGATCTGATCGATCGCTTCGTTGTTGAAATCTGTGATACTGAATCCGGCAAGGTTCGGTTCGATGTAGATGTCCGTGATACTTCGCAGTGTATCCAGTTTCTGATAGCGCGGAATCGAAGCGGCTCGATCAATAACTTTGAAAAGTTCCTTAGCGTCAGCCCGGCTGAATTTGTACGCGGAGACATCGACACCAATGATGATATCTGTCCCCATGCTTTGCAGTACATCGGCAGGATAATTGTTCAGTAACCCGCCGTCCGAAAGGAGCGAGTCGCCGTACTCAACCGGCGTAAACGCAGAAGGGATCGCCATCGTTGCGCGCATTGCACGCGCCAGAGGACCGTATTTCATCACAACTTCCCTTCCTGTGATCAAATCAACACCGACACATCTGAACGGTATCGGCAGCGAATCGAAATGTTGGACGTCGTCATACTGATATGTCAAACGGGAAAGAAGGAGTGAGATCTTTTGACCGGCGATGACACCGGCAGGGGGTGTGGGTGTGATTCCCTTGAGCGGAAGGCGGACATGATATCGTCCGGCAAATTTTTTTTCTGCATACGGGAGAATCTCGCGTTTCGGCGTGTCGTTGAACATATCGATCCAGTCGACTTCATCGACGATTTGGAGGAGGCTATCACTCCGGTAACCGATAGCGTACAAACCACCGATCAATCCGCCGAAACTCGTTCCGGCAATATAATCGATCGGGATGCCGAGCGAGTCGATGATCTTCAATACACCGATATGCGCAAAACCAAGAGCTCCGCCGCCGGAGAGGACAAGACCTATTTTAGGACGTTTGGTCTCGGCATTTTGCTGCGCATGCCCGAATGCAGCATGGAGAACGATAAGAAACAATATTTTAAAGGGGAGTTTCATTCTACACTACAACAGAAATAACTAAAACTTGCTTTAAAAACAAAAGAGGCTCTGTATGACATACAGAGCCTCGTAGTTCATTACGATGAGAAGGCTAGAAATTCAACGCCGTAGTACTTGGATCTAACCCGTTTCCTATTAAATCTAGTACCAGACCTGAAACTGTAATAATCTCGCCGGCGATGATCGACTGGTTCGTAACGCGCAGTCTCACTTCGTAAAACGATCCTGTCCAACCAAGGTACACAGATTCGGTAATTTGCGATGCTGTGCTTCCCGGAAGATTATTGATGCTGAAGTTTGTCAACGTCTGAGCCGTTGCGATATTCAGCGGTTCGTCAAACCGTAGATACACGTAGTCGAAATTCGTTGCTGCCGAATCTACGGTGACGCTGATAAATTTCGGCGCGACGTCATCCTTCACCGTGATGATATTGCTTTCCGGTCCCTCGACAAGATCTTTACTGACCCCAATAACTTTATACTTTACCGTGAATGCTTTAAATGGATCACGATCTCCCGGAGGTGCATACCCGGATACAAGAACACCGGGATTGTCCGAATATCTGATATCTTGAATATTATCTGCGAGCAATGTATAAGGCTCATCGTTAATGCTTCGATAAACCGTGTAGCTTCGTGCATTGTTGTCGATACCCCATTCAAGACCGACATTTCCGCCGGCAAAGTTAAGGAGATTAAATCCGAGTCCTGTATTTAACCGCCGGGTGACCACGGGCGATAGCGGAATTGCGCTGACACCGTTCGTGGTAAAATTCAATGGTTCAAAATCACCGATGATCGCTTTTGCCACCACTCCGTTGTTCGCTCTGTCGCGTAATTTACCGAGAGCGGCAGCGATGTTGAGTTGGTACTTTGCCGCACCGACAACCTGAGCTGGTGTTATTGTCAATGTCGAATACGACGCTGTATCCCACGCGAGTGTGAAGTTTGTGTTTCCGGAGGACTTCTTGAATCCGTTGAAATCGAAATCGATGTCATCAATGATCGTTCCAAGTCCGAGCGGTACGTTGGTGACCGTATACGCAGTTTGTTTTATCGGTTCGCTGAATTTTATCACGATCGTCAATCCGGCGGGACTGACGTCGCTCAAATTTTCAGGAGTGATAAGAACGACATACGGTGCGATGTTGTCTGCTGCAGCGATGACAATCCGTTCAGCGTTCACTTGTGACCGAAGATCAAAATTGTTTTTGTTGATCGTCAGGAACATATTCCCGACAAGTCCCCCCGCAAGTGTCCCATCTGCTGAACGGGCTTCAATGTAGATCGTCGTTCCCCCTTCAACCTTGGAAAAGGAATAATTTCCCTGAGCATCCGTGGTTGCGGTCTGCAGTACATCGCCTGTGCCCCCTTCTTCCAGATAGACAGTTGCGCCTGCGACCGGTTCATAATTTTCGTTGACCACCTGTCCTTTTACCGTGGTATTCAGTTTGCCGACATCAAAACGGATGTTTGCTTCCAATCCGTCGGTCGGGAACTTGTTGTTCGCCGAATCGTTCTTCGGCATGTCGATGAACGTCACGTTCAGAGTGGTATTGTAATAAAATTCTCTGTATTTCGGCAGTGAATCAGGAATCGTAGCGTTGACGTTCACCAGCGAAACGGTCAGCTGGTAGGTTCCGGTGACGGTCCCTGTCGTCGCATCCCTGTTGCAGGGAACACTGTTGAATG
>JACPGG010000147.1 GCA_016182545.1 Ignavibacteriales bacterium | reverse complement strand
CGTTGATGTTGAACAGTACGGACAGTGTTTTTTTAGTCACGATTCGACACCTTGTTGGAGTTTTCTACCAATATCGCTATGTCAAAGAACAACTTACAGTTATTTTAGCAACACTTTTTGACCTTTAAACCCATTGCGAGGCGATCCTGAGCGTAGTCGAAGGATTGCCGAAGCAATCCCCTGAATGATTTATACGATGTCACTATACAAATCCTTCCAATCTGGATTCATTGATTCAATCAATTCGATCTTCCTTTTTCTTGATCCAGCTTTCAATTGTTTTTCTCGTCCGATCGCATCTCTGATATCCGTATGATATTCATAGTAAACGAGTTTATCTACGTTGTACCTTTTTGTAAATCCAGGTACCAATTTTTCTTTATGTTGCCGAATGCGCACACTAAGCGAATGCGTCATTCCGATATAAATGACTGTATTATGGTTATTAGCAAGAATATATACAGCGGGTGAATTTCTATTATCCATATTGAATCCAACATGAGATTGCTTCGGTCGCTTCGCTCCCTCGCAATGACTTTCAATTTTTAAAATAGATTCTATTCATCACCGTGTTAAGGGCAGGAATCTATTAGACCTTGATCGAGCCGCGGAATCCTCTGGCGGCGTAGTACGATTCCGCGCCGTTGTGATACGTGAAGACATGATCATAACGTCGGTCGCAAAAGAGGGCGCCGCCGAGTTCCCGGATCTCATCAGGAGTTTGCACCCAGCTGGATGTTTTCAAATCAAACTCTCCAAGTTTCTGCAGATCCCGGTACTGCTCTTCCGTTAAGATCACAATGCCCATGGCAGATGCCATATCGGTCGCGCTGTTCTTCGGCTTATGTTCCTTTCTTGAATCCAGCGCTTCACGGTCATAGCAAAGACTTCTGCGATCCTTAGGGCTTTCCTCCGAACAATCATAAAAAATATACTCGTTTTTCTTTTTATCGTAGCCGACAACGTCCGGTTCACCGCCGGTTCTTTCCATTTCATTCAGGGACCACAATTTTTCAACCTTCGTCTCCAACTTTGTTTGCACTGTATTCCACGCAAGACCTCTATGGCGGTTCATCTTTTCTTCAAAACGATCCTTCAAAGTTCTGAGCAGTGTTGCTCGCTGTTCCGGCGACAATTTATTCTTGTTGGTATTCATGATGTTATGCTTTCTCTTGATTGTCGGAAATGATTTTTCTCTCTGCAGGCCTGAAATACCACGATATCGCGGTTAGCACTAATAATAACGACGCGGGAAATAGTTCAACCGTCGGATCACTTACTGCGATATGCGAATATATCGCTCCCGTCGTGATAAAGAAAAAACCGGCATACGCCCACTCTTTTAGTAAAGGAAATTTAGGCATAAGCACCGCCACAACTCCCAGCATTTTCCACACACCGAGGATTGTCAGCATGTAAAGAGGATATCCCAAAAGCGCCATCATATCTGCACCACCTTGTCCTTTGAGATTGAGTAACTGTCCTATTCCGGTCGATACCATTCCTAATGCAAGCCAGAGAGTAGAAACCCAATAGATAATTTTACCTGTCTTGCCTGCAGTCAGGTTGTTCTTTGCCATGTGAGAGACTCCTTTCATTTGGTTGTATATGGATAATGTGCACGATAGATATTCTTAACCGTTGTTCCCCGTATCCGTTACAGGACGCACTTCCACACTTCCTGCACCGGTTTGTATGATCGGACATCCTTTTGCCATCTCGGTTGCTTCAGCAAGCGATTCGGCTTTCACGAACATGTAGCCGCCGAGCGTTTCCTTTATCTCTGCGTATGGACCATTGGTCACTACATTGTTTGACTTCACGACATTTCCGTTGAAGTCCAACTGCTCGCCCGTGCCGGAGAGTTTATTTTGCGCGGCAATGCCGCCAATCCAATCCTGCCACATTTTGTAATCCATTTTTGGATTGCGCCATGCATTTTCCAGGTTTGTAAAGCGGAATATAAACATGAATTCCTTCATAATAATTTTCCACCTAATTTGTTTTGCATTTAGCGATTCACGTTTCAGGCTGTCATTCAGCTCCTGAAACGTGAATCATGAAACTTGAAACCATTCAGTGCACGCCGTCATTCTTTGCGACCTTCCGTACTTCAACACTGTTCCCTTCGCCTTGCAGAACGGGACATCCTTTCGCAAATTCGATCGCCTCATCCACCGACTTCGCTTTGATGATAATGCTGCCGCCGATCGTCTCCTTGATCTCGCCGAACGGACCGTCGGTGACGATGTTTTTCCCATTCTTCTTCGTCACCACTTTTGCGTCGGCAAAGGGCAAGCCGATCCCTTTCACAAATTTATTTTGCGCAGAAATACCGCCGATCCAGTCCATTGTCTGCTTCATCCAGATCTGTAATTGCTCCGGAGACGCCACTTTTGTGCCGTCCTCGTGACGGAATATGAGCATGTACTCGTCCATAATGACTCCTTTTCGTAAAATTATTAATTCTGTGGTTTACATCCTAATGACAAATGAGGGGAGATGAATTGGACAAAGAAAATATTTATTTGTTGGGAGTACGTTCTGTTGTTTGTCCGTTCATACCTCGCAGTTTCGCGCGCTATTGCCTTTTCTTTCTCTGTAAAGTATTATGTTTCACCCCTATGAATATTACACGCGCACGACTGTCAAACCATTTCCTCGGCATCAAAAAATGCAGATCTGCAACCGACGTTGTTGCATGGCTTGGCGCCGTGCAGGCACAGGACTTTAGTATGGCGAAATGGGGAATTGCGCTCCGCATGAAAGGGGCGACCGATGTCAAACTCGACGAGGCATTCAATACGGGTGCGATCCTTCGCGCACACGTCATGCGCCCCACGTGGCACTTTGTGATGCCGGAAGATATCCGTTGGATGCAGGAACTGACGGCACCGAGGGTAAGAATAATTCTCTCCCATTACGACCGGAAACTCGACATAGACCGGAAATTGATTCAGAAAACAAATGCGCTCTTCACAAAAGTCTTGCGAAACAAGAACTTCCGTACAAGAAACGAACTGGCAGAAATTCTGAAGAAGAACGGCGTTGCGGCAAGCGGACAGAAGCTTGCACACATTGTGATGCATGCTGAGCTCGATGCAGTTATTTGCAGCGGACCGCGGTTGGGAAAACAATTATCGTATGCGCTTGTGGATGAGCGTGCGCCCAAAACGACAGAATTGGATCGTGATGAATCTCTTGCGCGACTTGCATTAAAATATTTTCAAAGCCATGGTCCTGCGCAGATAAAAGATTTTGCCTGGTGGTCCGGTTTGACAATGCAGGAAGCGCAAAAAGGACTCGATTTTGCTTCGCTCAAACTAGAACATGATACGATTGACGACAAAGAATACTGGTTCTCCCCCGAAACCGAAATGTCCCGATTGAAATCTCCGACAGCCTCGCTTCATTCCATCTTTGACGAGTACATCGTCGCCTACAAAGACCGGAGCGCGCTGGGCGGAGGAAAGTTCGCCGAGAAACTACTTTCGCTCGGGAACGCACTCACCTCCGTCCTCATTATCGACGGCGAGATCGCAGCAACGTGGAAAAGAATCGTCAAAAAAGATACGGTTGAGATCACGGTCAACCCTCTCCGGCAATTACGGAAAGGTGAAAAAGAAGCAGTGGCTAAAGCAGTGGAACAATTCGGGAAGTATCTGGAGATGGAGTGTAGATTCTCGTTTAGATAGACTTAACTACATGGACGCATAGTCATCATCCTCTGCGTTCTATGTTTCTATCTGTTTTAAAATATTCGTTTGTTTTCGGACGGAAAAGAAAATATGCAACCACCGCCAACAGCGCGGCGTGCATGATCAATTCGGACAGGGTGTGGGAATAACTTAAGACAACGTGGTACGCCAGCCATGCAACCGCCAGCCAGCGTCCCCACTCCGCGCCGCGCACGAGAGCGATGCCGCCGACAATGGCGAGCAGACGGACAAGCAGAACCCACGCAGCATCATTGGCGAAAGGATCGTTGAGATGCAATTCCGTTGTGTGATACACAAACCCTACCGCGCCGGCGGCAATGAAGAGCCAGCCGATGATGGTGATGGGGAGAGGGCATTTGAGCATAGTATATACTTGCCTGATAAAAGATATTTAACCTGACCGAACAATATATGTTTTTTAATTCGCAATTCGCGAATTAAAAAAACAAACGTCATTCCCGCATGTTGTTGGCGGGAATCCATATAATGGATGCTCGACAGAGACATTCGGGCATGACAAGCAAGAAGGATGGTACGCAAAACTGACGATGCCGGCTGCGATGAAGAGCCAGGTGATGATGGTGATGGAGAGAGTAATTTTTTTCATGATTTTTTCGATGTTTGTACATTCAAATAGAATGAGATATTGAATTTATCAATACAAAACCGCGCAGGACATCCGAGTTAAATTTACCAACCGATAAATCCTCATCAATCTTGCCTTTTCCCTCCGCTTCGAGTATTATGCATTAATCGCAATTAAGAGCAAATAATCCTGAATATAAGATGCCGAAACAAGTTCGGCATGACGTGTAGTTAAGCATGATGACTAACATCCGCAAAACACTCGACACTCTTTATACCGCCGAATCGCGCCGCATACTAGCGACATTGATCCGTTTGCTCGGCGATTTTGACATCGCCGAAGATGCAATGCACGATGCATTCGCGGCGGCTGCGGAGAAATGGAAAGAGGAGGGTATCCCCGACAATCCCCGCGCGTGGCTTGTCTCAACGGGACGATTCAAAGCGATCGACGCGATGCGCCGACGTACGCGGTTCACGCCTGATCAACAGGATGGAGACGGATCAGCGGAACGATTGACAGAGCAACTCGAAGCGCATCCGTTCGACATCGCCGCGCAGATCGACAAAGGAATCGAAGATGACGAACTGCGGCTCATCTTTACATGCTGTCATCCTGCGCTATCACCCGACGCGCGCATCGCTCTCACGCTCCGCGAAGTGTGTGACCTGACGACGGAAGAGATCGCGCATGCTTTCCTCACCACACCGACAACGCTCGCACAGCGGATCGTCCGTGCAAAATCGAAGATACGCGATGCGAAAATTCCATACGAAGTGCCGTCGCAATCGGAACTTCCCGAGCGATTGGGGGGCGTGCTGCATGTGATCTATCTCGTCTTTAACGAGGGATACGCCGCATCCTCCGGCAACTCGCTCACCCGCGCAGACCTTTCCGGCGAGGCGATCCGTCTTGGTCGTCTGTTGTTGCAGTTGCTCCCCGAACCGGAAGCAAAAGGATTACTCGCACTGATGCTGCTGCAGGAATCGCGCCGCACCGCGCGCACGTCACCTGATGGTGACATGATCTTGCTGGAAGATCAGGACCGCTCGCTGTGGAATCAGGAGTACATCAAAGAAGGAGTTGCGCTTGTTGAAGAGGCGCTCGCGTCGCGCCGGTTCGGTCCGTACACGATTCAAGCGGCGATCGCAGCAGTACATGCCGAAGCAAAAGATTCTGCAGCGACTGATTGGGAAGAGATCGTCGCGCTCTATAGTATGCTGCAACGGATCGATCCGTCGCCGGTCATTGAATTGAACCGCGCCGTCGCGGTTGCAATGCGTGACGGTCCGCAGGCAGGACTCGATATCATCGATGCCATTCTCAAACGGGGCGACCTTGCGGATTATCATCTTGCACACTCCGCCCGCGCAGAGTTGTGCCGGAGAATGGGGAAGAACGAGGAAGCGCATGCGGCGTATGAAAAAGCGCTCACGCTGACGCAACTGGAACCGGAGCGGAGGTTTTTGGAGAGGCAGATGAAAAAATTATGATTTGATAAAAATGAACAGGTCGCCCCTATGGGGCTAGTTGTGTCAGTGTAGATTGTTCATTACAAACAGTCCGCTCCTACGGAGCGGATGAATGATAGGTTTGAGCAATATCAAAAATAAAGCACCTCAGGTGCGGACTATAAAAAGCAGAATCTTACAGAATAGGTTGTCCCGACGAGGTTATAATATGTATGCACTATGAGGCTTTTTGAATATTCTGCGTCTGCGAAGCTGCGTAATACCAAACAACGCTGTAGATGTGAACCGTTTTAAGATAGTTGTGTGAATGCATTTTTTACGCACCGTAGGTGCGAACTATTTCTAATTTATGAAGAGAAATTTTTTTAGCTCCGTAGGAGCGACCTGTTAAATAACGATTGAGGTATCATGGCAAATACCTACACACAGATTTACATTCATATTGTTTTTGCCGTGCAAGGAAGACGCTGCCTGATTCCCCGTCTACACAAAGAAGAATTGTGCAAATACATCACCGGCATCGTCAGCAACCGAGGACAAAAACTTATTGCTATCAATTGCGAGCCCGACCACGTGCATGTTTTTGTCGGTATGAAGCCGATCATTACCGTCTCTGATCTCGTGCGCGATATCAAGGCGGGATCATCGGGATTCATGAATGAGAAGAAATGGATTCCGGGAAAATTCAATTGGCAGGAAGGATTCGGAGCGTTCTCGCATTCGCACTCCAACATCGATCGTATTGTGAAATATATTCTGAATCAGGAAGAGCATCACAGGAAAAAGACATTCAAAGAGGAGTATGTTGAGATGCTGAAAGAGTTTGCCGTGGAGTATGACGAGAAGTACCTTTTTCAGTGGATTGATGATGAAAAAGAATAGGTCACCCCTACGGGGTTGGAATTTCCTGTCGAGATGAATAGACAATAAACAGTCCGCTCCTACGGAGCGGTAAAAAAAAATTAAAATACATTCTGTATTGTTATTGGTGAATGTTTTTAGTTATTAACTGTAAAATGGAAAGACTCGACAGAACAGGTCGCCCCTATGGGGCTGAGCTACATTGTTATTGATTGTGAAATCCAGGAACTTTTCCATCTTCGAGCGGATTATAAGTTCATTCACATTTCATATACCGCACATTTGTTTATAGAGTAATGATGGGAGAACTAACATGAACCGCTGTATAACAATTATACTATTCTTTCTGATTTTCATCTCAAATAACGTATCTGCAAGAGAAAATCTCGCCTCGCTTCTCGCATCCAGGGGATCTGCGATGATCACGGAGGCAAAATCTGCCGGCACAGATAGCAAAGCTATCTATGCACGTTTTGTTGAACGTATCGCCGGCGAACTTGCCGAATCTGGCGATACAACGACAGCGGGCAAGGTGCGTGGTGCGGTGAAAAATCATTCAACAAATTTTCCCCGGACGGAATTTGCATGGATCACGCATACATTCGCGCGTGAGTATTACAAAGAAGAGATCATTCGTGAGACTGCCGAGCTGATAAAATTTAAAACATATGCTACAGACGTTCCAAACCGAAAGAATCCTGAATTTATACGACAGAAGGAATATCTTCGATCGCTTGCAGAAAAACTGGGACTGAAATTCAATGATGTGGATGGATATGTACAGGAAATCTGGATCGGCGACGGGCCGGAATCGTTCGGACTTATGTCCCATTCCGATGTTCAGCCGGTTGCACCCGAAGAATGGTCGCACGATCCGTGGAGCGGCGATGTTATCGACGGAAAGATCTGGGGACGCGGTGCGGTGGACGATAAAGGACCTATCGTTGCAATTATGTACGGCATGAAGGCGCTGCTTGACAGCGGGTTTCCTCTCAAGAAAAAAATTATTCTCCTTGTCGGCACCGATGAAGAATCTGAAAACGAAGATGTCGCAGAATATCTGAAGAGGAAGAAAGTGCCTGACCAAACAATCGTTGTCGATTCAAATTTTCCCGTCATTTGCGCAGAGAAAGGATGGTGCGGCATCTGGCTTCACATTCCGAAACACGCAGGAAGTTCAAAAGGGAAAGGTTTATTGGTGATATCGCTCCAATCCGGTTTTTCTGCTTCAATTGTGCCGGAACGAGCATTCGCAACGATAGTTTCAACAAAAGAGAGTCCAGCGAACGCAAAAAAGGAAATTGAAAAGAAGATCGCCGCATTCATCAAGCGGCGTAGCGGAGCAAAGATCAACGTAACTATTACCGGGGACACATTGGTCGTGACTGCATGGGGAAAAACCGTCCACAGCGCACAGCCGGAACAAGGACACAATGCTTTAATGGATCTTCTTGTTTTTCTTGACAATGACCTGAAGGTTTTGCCGAACGCGTACGGATTAATGTCAAAGTTTGCCGCACGCTATATCGGATTCGAACTGGATGGGAAGAGTCTCGGAATCGCTCACACTGATGATTTTATGGGAAGCGTGAGCGTTGCCGGTACCATGTTCAGTACAACAGATACGACGGTGATGTTCATGTTCAACTTTCGCGTGCCGAAAGGGATCGACAGTGCAACGGTTGTCGGCGAATTGGAATCCCGTTTCGAAAAATTCGGAAAGGAACATGACTTTAAATTTTCCGATACACGCTACATAAGCAACGCGCATTATTTCGATCCTAAAAGCCCGTTCGTGCAAAAACTGCTCACGATGTATAACTCCGTCACAAAAGAAAACCGGAAAGCGCAATCCATCGGCGGCGGCACGTATGCGCACCGTCTTCCCAACGCAGTGGTGTTCGGTCCCGCTCTGCCGGAAGAAGAATACCTCGGTCATCAGCCGAATGAATATTTTCTCGTCAGCACACTGGTAAAGAATATCGAGATACTGACACACACGATGTTTGAATTTGGAATGTAAGGAAGATCTCATTGCGGTAAAAAATTATTGAAAGAATAACCCACATGCCGACATACGTTGCGTTGTTACGCGGTATCAATAGCGGAAAGAATCCCGCCACAAAGATGGACGTTTTGAAGAAATCATTCGAAGATCTCGGCTTCAAAAATGTGAAGACGGTGATCGCCAGCGGCAACGTTATTTTTGAATCGACGATATCGGATACAACGAAACTGGAACGGAAAATCGAAAAAGGAATTGCGCCTGTGATCAAATTTCACAGCGATACAATCGTGCGAACGATCGAAGAAATACGATCGTTCGTGAAGAAGAATCCGTTTAAAAAAATCAAGGTCACACCGGAAACAAGACTCTATGTAACATTCATTAACGATGAACAAAAGAGCCCCCTCAAGTTTCCGGTTCAGGGAAAAGGATACACTATGTTAGGAATCTTTGACAGAGCGGTCTGCATTGTTATTTATCTCGCCGAAACAAAAACACCCGATGTAATGAAAGTTCTCGACAAAAACTGGAGTCCGAATACAACAAGAAATTGGAACACGCTTGAAAGAATATTGAAAGCAGCAAAATAGTACCGGACGGCTTTTGCCTGAATTTCGCTCAAATCATCCGTTTGCGTAAAACTAATAGACGAATTTCTTTCTACAAAAATAGGACAAACCTGTCGATTTTCACTCCCGCCAAACGACTACTTTATGAATATAACATTCACTAATAATTTACAGGAGATACCACAATGAAATTCATGGTGATCGTCAAAGCAGATAAAGATTCTGAAGCGGGAGTGATGCCAAGTGAACAGCTCCTCACCGAAATGACGGCATACAACGAGAAACTTGTTGCGGCAGGAATTATGCTTGCGGGAGAAGGGCTTCATCCGAGTTCAAAAGGAAAACGGGTAAAGTTTTCCGGAACCTCGCGTGCAGTCACCGACGGTCCGTTTGCCGAAACAAAGGAATTGATTGCCGGATTCTGGATCTGGCAGTGCAAATCGATGGACGAAGCGGTCGAATGGGTGAAAAAATGTCCGAATCCAACCGGCGGTGAATCGGAGATCGAGATCCGACAGGTGTTTGAAAATGAAGATTTCGGCGAAGCAATGACTCCCGAATTGCGCGAGAAAGAAGAAAAAATGCGCCGGCAAATGGAATCGAAAAAATAATTGTTTTTCGACAGTTGAACTGTCGGACAACTGAGTGTCGATTTAAAGTTTTGCCGAACGACTATATAATGAGTATGGAACTGCAAAAATGTAGGACGGGATGTTATCCCGTCCAGTATAACCGTGGTCGGATTAACAATCCGACCTACAAATCATTAGGAGATACTACGATGCGAAGAGACATAATGAAAACAACATACTTTACAATCTGTCTGCTGATCTTCCTTGCTCCGATTACTCAAATCACCTCGCAGTCAAAAACGAAAAGCGGTTACGTTGCTGCCAACGGAGTGAAGTACTATTATGAAATCCATGGCACCCGCCAAAAAACCGGCGGGCAAGAAGGCGAACCGTTATTATTGCTGCACGGCGGACTCGGCTCGATTGAAATGTTCGAACCGGATATAACAACTCTTTCCAAGAACCGGACGGTGATTGCAGTCGATCTTCAGGGACATGGCCGCACCGAATTGGGTAACCGTCCGATCCGTTACGTTGACCTGGGTGATGACATGGCAGTCATACTCAAACACCTTAAATATGATCGGGTGGATGCGATGGGGTATTCGATGGGGGGAGCAGTGGCATTCCGGTTTGCAGTGCAGCATCCGCAAATGGTGCGGCGTTTGGTTCTTGTTTCAGCAGGGTTTGCACAGGATGGTTTCTATCCCGAAATGCTGCCGATGCAGGCAACGGTCGGAGCTGCAATGGCGGATCAGATGAAAGAGTCGCCGATGTACAAGGGCTATGCCGCCGTTGCCCCTCATCCGGAAGATTTTCCAAAACTGCTTGACCGTATGGGCGAACTCATGCGTACGAAGTTTGACTGGTCGGAAGACGTGAAGAAGCTAACGATACCTGTGATGCTTATTTACGGCGACGCCGATATGTTTCGTCTTGAACATGTTGTGCAGTTTTATCATCTGCTCGGCGGCGGACTGAAGGACGCAGGCTGGCAGCGCGAGAACATGTCGCAGAATCGTCTGGCAATTTTACCGAACCTGACGCACTATGAAATGGCTCAATCGCCCATGTTGGTGGAAACTGCATTGCCATTTTTAAATGGCGAATCCGGTGTAAAAATCTCGGGTGGACAAAAATAATGAGCGATGTCGATTTCAGGTTTTGTAAAACGACTAAAGTAGGACGGGACTCCTGTCCCGTCCAAAAAAAAGTTTTAACAAAATGGTCGAGTCTGGAGACCCGACCTACAAATCATATGGAGAAACGACCATGAGAAAAATAATTCTCCAAGAATTTATTACCCTTGACGGAGTAATGCAGGCACCGGGCGGACCAGAGGAAGATGCATCGAGTGACTTCAAGTACGGCGGATGGGTTGCGCCGTATTTTGCCGAGGCTGATGAAGCTTCTGGTGAGTTCATGAAAAAATGGATGGCATCGACAGACATTCTTATAGGTCGAAAAACCTATGATATTTGGGAGCCGTATTGGCCCAAACATGCAGAAATGTGGCCAGGCATCAATGATGTTGCCAAATATGTTGCGAGTACGTCTAAGAACAAGTTGGACCTTGAGAAGTCAGATTGGAAAAACTAAGTGTTGCTTACGAACGTTGACGACATCAAAAAGATCAAAGCAGGAATGGGCGGCGATATCAAAGTTCACGGGAGCAGCAATCTGGCTCAAACATTGTTCAAACATGATTTGGTCGATGAGCTGTGTCTGATGACGTTCCCCATCACGCTGGGTGTTGGCAAACGATTGTTCGGCGAGGGCACTATTCCCGCCGCCTTCAAACTAACAGATAGTTTGATTACAAAAAATGGTGTGATTTTTACTTACTACAAACGAGCCGGAGAGGTCAAGACAGGTACCGTTGGAGCGTAAGGAGAAAAACGAAGGTTCTTCCGCCCTAAGAATTTTTCAACATTGTCTAACATGAGTTTATATTTTTTTTAAGGAGATACTACCATGCGATTTGTCATGTTCATGATTCCAGCCGTGTACCAGGGAGGAAAAGGAAAAAGAGCCGGCGCCGACCACGTTCCTCCTGCCGACGCGGTAGAACAAATGATGAAGTATAATGAAGAACTTGCGAAAGCGGGTCACCTCATCTCACTCGACGGTCTTCATCCGATTGAAAAAGGGGCTCGCGTTTCATTTGCGAACGGAAAGCCCTCCGTCACCGACGGCCCGTTCATCGAATCGAAAGAGATCTTCGGCGGATACTGGCACGTCAATTTTAAATCCAAAGAAGAAGCGGTCGAGTGGGCAAAGCGCATTCCCGCAGCGGACGGAGACACGATCGAGATCCGCCAGGTGTTTGAAATCTCCGACTGGCCGGACGATGTGCAAAAAGCTGCGGAGAGTACCATTGTTAAAGATGCGGTAGAAAAGAAAAAATAAAAACGGTTAGGCGCGATCTTCAGGTCGCGGTATTTAACAAAAAATATTAACCGCAGACTAAAATCTGCGGCTCCGGGAATAAATTGGAGAAAAATATGAAATACATTTGCCTTGGATATTTGCAGGAAAACATGTGGAACGGTTGGACCGAAAAAGAACAGAAGAATTTTGTTGATGAATGTTTGACGTACGATTCTGCTCTCCGAAAAAATAAAAATTTCATCGGGGGTGAAGCATTGCAAAGTGTGAAGACGGCGACAACGATTCGTTACAAGAATGGAAAACCTTCCATCACCGACGGTCCCTTTGCTGAAACAAAAGAACAACTTGGCGGCATCATGATTCTTGAAGCGCGGGATTTAAATCACGCCATTCAATTAATGTCGAACCATCCTTCAACACGCATGGGAAGCACTTGGGAGATTCGTCCTGCAGATGAGCAGATCAATTCGTTGTATCAGGAAAAAGAAAAATATTCCATGGCTTCGAAAGAATAATAACAAAGGAGAATCACCAATGGGTAAAATCATCATGTGGAATCTGATGACGCTCGATGGATATTTTGAAGGAACAAAAAAGTGGGATCTGGGTTTTCACACCGAAGTATGGGGTGAAGAACTTGAACGGTTGTCCATCGAACAATTGAGTCAATGTAATTCTTTGGTATTCGGACGCGTAACATATGAAGGAATGGCGGCGTACTGGACGACTGCAAAGGATGAGAAAGTTGAAATAGCAGATTTTATGAACAATCTACCGAAAATTGTTTTCTCCAGGACTCTTACCAAAGCCGATTGGAACAACACGCGGCTGGTGAAAGAAAATATTGAAGGGGAAGTTGTAACACTGAAACAATCCGGAAAAGATTCCTACATCTTTGGGAGTGCTGATCTTTCCGCAACCCTGATGAATCTCGGATTGATCGATGAATACCGGATTTGCGTCGTGCCGATCGTTCTTGGCGGAGGGACACCTCTCTTTAAAGCAACCCCGGAACAATTGAAATTGCAACTGCTCAATACACAAGCACTGAAAAATGGCGGAGTTATACTTCGCTATGCATTCAACGCAACAATTAATTAATTTTTTCATATCCGCAAACACTCATAAGGAGAAACGTCATGGGAAAATATGTTGATGTTTTTGTCATTCCGG
>JACPGG010000146.1 GCA_016182545.1 Ignavibacteriales bacterium | reverse complement strand
CGATCCATTTATTTTTTGGGTCGAGAATGTGTTTGGCTGAAGCGATCGCTATTGTCTTATATTTTTCATCTTTCGATGCACGGTACAACGCATTGAGCACGGAGAGATAACTTGCCGATTCCCACGGCAGTTGTTTTCCGAACGCCGCCAAGCCTCCTTCCCCCTGCCAGATGCCGTTCCCTCTATAGAATGTTTTTTCTATTCCGGGAAATTTCATGTCACCGTTCCATGCCAGCAATGCATCATCGAGAAATCTCCGGTCACCCGTCGCTTCGAATAGCCGGCACGCTACGGCGATCATCTGGTTCATATTGCTGTTGGTGATGATCCGTTCGTTCACATTCCACTGCGGCGGATAATTGTACCAACTCCAGAATCCTTCATGATTGGAAAGCCGTCCTTCACTTCGCGCACTCTCATAACGCTGCCTGGCATCGTCAACCCATTGCTGATTTCTTTTTCCGGAAAATTCCCACCAATACAATTCTGCGAGACAGATCCATGCGCGGTCGTCAACCCACGTGCCGTTGAACATCTGTTTTAGATCGAACTGGTACATGTAACGACGGAGAAGGGAAGAGTCGTTTGTTGCGTGGAAGAGATACGCATCACCGATCGCGCCATTTGCTCCTTCCCACCCTGCATTGTACACTTCATAAAATTTTTTTTGAATAAGGTATGTTCGTTCGATCCATTTGTTTTCCGGCTGGGTGGATACTGAATCGGAGGATGAACGCGAATCGGTCTGCTTTGATTGGTTGGAGCAGGAGGCGAGGAGGAGAAACAGCAAGAAAAAAATACATTTATTCATAGTGACCACCTCCTCTTTGTCCCCTCCTCCAGAGGAGGAGGGGAGGCATTGTTACTTTAGAATGTCGTCAATAGTATTGTAACTGACGGAATGATATCCGGGACGCGCCTTTGTGTACACCTCTTTCGCCCACGCTTTCCCTTCGGGTGTCTTTGCCAATTCGGTATAGATCGGCTTGATCAGTTTGCGCCGCCCGACATTCATCAGGTAGTTACGCATCGGACCGTTTGCTGTCTCATATTTTGCTTTGATGCAGCGCTGGAACCATTCGCACAGGATCTCCTGGTTGCCCGAGCGGGTAAAATAAAATGCGTAATCAATCTCGATCAGTTTTTCCAATTTCAGTGAATCGGGGAGATTGCGGATGAAATAGAGCCAGTGATGTGTCGTCCACCCTTGTGTTTGCAATTGGACTGCAGGTGTTCCATTCTTCATTGCTTCGATCTTTGCCGATACTTTTTCAAATTCTGACGATTGTGGCTGCGGGCAGTTATCCGGTATTCCTGCCGCATACACCCATGCATTGATATGAAGGCTCTCCTTTTTCGATGTGTCTTTGAAGTATGTGTTGAGATGCTTCAAAAAGAGCTCGGTCGTCATCGGTTTGAATGCATTCTCATTGAAATATTCTTTCAGGAATCCATCCCACTCTTCCCGACCGAATGTCTCTTCACACAGACGGAGGAAAAAATATCCTTTGTTGTATGCAACATCGTTCATGCCGTCGTCAGGATCGCGTCCCTTCAGATTGAGTTTCAAATGAGTGTCCGGACTCGTTGCGCCGAGTTCTTCGATGGTCTCTTTCAGATCCTTCAATGCCAACGTCGCGAGCATTTCAGAATGTTCTCTGCCGTACAATTTTTCCATAATACGCTGTTCAAAGTACACCGTGAATCCCTCGTTCAGCCAGAAATCGTCCCACGTTGCATTGGTAACAAGATTGCCCGACCACGAGTGTGCCAGTTCATGAGCGACAAGTGCAACGAGTGAACGGTCACCCGCAAGTACTGTCGGTGTCGCAAATGTCAGCCGCGGATTTTCCATTCCGCCGAACGGAAAACTCGGCGGCAGCACGAGCAGGTCGTACCGTTCCCATCGGTACGGTCCGTACAATTCCTCAGCAGCGGAGATCATCTTTTCGAGATCGACAAATTCGTACGCCGCTTTTTCCACCACATTAGGTTCTGCATACACACCGCCGCGATGTCCGAGCGGACGGAATTCAAGATCGCCCACTCCGAGTGCGAGCAAATAAGAAGGGATCGGCTGCTTCATTTCAAATTTGTACACACCATCCGCCGTTTTCGTTCCCGAGTTTCCGGCTGCGCTCATCACTGCGGCAAGATCGGGTCGTGTGCGGATCGTAGCAGTGTATGTGAATCGAACACCGGGACCGTCCATGCAGGGGACCCACGTGCGCGCAAGGATCGCTTGCGATTGTGTGAAGAGGAAAGGTTTTTGCTTGCCGGATGTTTGTGACTGCTCAAGCCATTGCAGCGCTCCGGCGTTCGGGGAGGTAGTATAATAGACGTGAACCTTTTTCGTTTTCGGAGTGATCGAAATTGTCAACGGCTTACCCAGAAACTTTCTTCGTTTTCTTTTTGTTCTCCACGTCGAGTGTTGCTTTTCCTGACAACGTCTTCGAGTCGAAATTGACAGAAAGGTCGAGATCGAGATGTGTCACGACGATCTCATCGGTATTTGCGAATGAATGAGGGTCATCAATCTTGTGTTGAGAGTATAGCGTGGACGCGATCATTATGACCACCAAAGAGAATGAACTGAAGGTGCGGGGCAATGTGAACATGGTTTCCTCATTAGATTTTTCTAATACTAAAAATTATTTAATGAAATTACTATTAAAAAATTCAAATGGGAAAAAATCTTGCATGAAGGAAGCACCGGATGTATATTTGTTCCACAGCTCGTGGGGAGAAGAAACCGCAACATTGCCGGCAAGTATTGCAAAGGGGTGAACGCTGATCCTACATCTTAATATCTACGCATTGATGTCGTTCGTTGCAACGGCTGCCAATATTGTCTTTGCAATTTTTGTTCTGTTCAAAAATCCATCCGGACGGGTCAATCAACTGTGGTGCCTCACCATTTTATGTTTGGTGTATTGGGGGTCTGCAGAATTTCTTCTCCGCATTATTCAAAGTCCGGAACTCGCCGCGATCATCGTTCATGTCGGCGGCATTGGATTTTGCATCCTGCCCGCGTTGTTCTTTCATTTCACTTTTGAATTCACACAGCAACCCCGCTCATCCTTCCGATCGGTTCAACTGATGTACGGCATCGGCGCGACGATCTGCATGATGCAGGCAGGCGGGTATGTTACGACAACCGCATCGCTGCCGTGGGGATACACTTTTACACCGACAACACTGTACGTCCCTTTTATCCTCTGGCTGGAAGCGTGCTTTATCATCGGGCTTCGATGGTGTTGGAAGAAATTGCGCGCCGCAACGACAAAGAGGGAGGTAACACAAACGCTCCTCATTATTCTCGGCGCTGCCGTCCCTCTTTCCATAGGTTCAATGACGGATGCATTCCTGCCGTTGGCAGGGCTTGAAGTATTCCGTCTCGCCATTGTGGCAACGACGGCTACGGTAACATTGGTCAGTATCGGTGTCGTGAAATACCAACTGATGTCGCTGACTCCAGAAACCACAGCATCTGTTATCCTTGAAACCATGGGCGACCTTGTTGCGGTTACCGATATGAGAGAAACGGTACGATTTACAAACAGAGCGTTTCGAGAAGTCTTGCAATTCGGTGATGATGTAATTCATGTGAAAGATTTCATTCCTGCCAACATTCTGCAAGATCATTTTCCACAGGCTAACAAAGTCGTCAACCTGGAAACCGAATTTAAACGCCACGATGGCACCGTTTTTCCCGTGCTCCTTGCAGTATCGAACATCTATGACAAGGGAGAAGTGGTCGGCATTATTTATGTTGCAAGCGACATCTCTTCCCGCGTTGAAACGGAAAAGAAACTTCGCGAGAGTGAAGAGATGTTTCGAGCACTTTCCGAAGCGGCACCTGCTGCGATCTTTGTCTACGAGAAAGATAATTTTTTATATGTCAATTCAGCGACCGAAGCGATCACGGGGTACTCGAAAGAAGAATTAATGTCAATGCCCTTCTCTCTTCTCATTCATCCCGATATGCGTGATCTCGTTCGCAAACGGGCAGAGGCACGGATTCGGGGAGATGAGGTTCCGTCCCGGTACGAGATCGTGATTCAGCGAAAGAACGGCGAAAACCGCTGGTTAGATTTTGCCGGCGCAAGAATTGACAACATGGGAAACAGTGTGGGAATAGGAATAGCATTCGACATCTCAGAACGGAAAGCAGCCGAGGAGCGGATCCGTGAACAGGCTCAGCTGTTGAACAAGGCGAACGATGCCATTTTGGTGTTGGATCTTGAAGGTAACGTCCGATCCTGGAATCATGCGGCGAATCAATTGTTCGGGTGGCAATCAAAATCGATTGCAGGGGTGCATGTCACCAAAGCTGTACAGATCGATGAACCCTCAACGTTCAATACTACTCTTTCCATTGTTCGCAAAGAGAATCAATGGTCGGGAGAATTCCATCTGATGCACAACAATTCTAAAACATTAGTAATTCAAAGCCGCTGGACTTTGATCCGAAACGATCGAGATGAGCCGGAGTCCGTATTGATGATTTCAAATGATATCACAGACAAAAAAATAATGGAGCAGCAATTTCTCCGTGTTCAACGATTGGAGAGCATCGGTGCACTTGTCGGGGGTATTGCTCACGACTTGAACAATATCCTTGCCCCTGTTGTGATGGGTATCGAACGGCTGCGTCGCTTGCTGCAACAGGATAAAATACGAATACTCGATATTATGGATGTCAGTGCGCGCCGGGGAATATCGTTGGTCAAACAAGTGCTGACGTTTGCAAGAGGAACAGAACAAGAAAGGAAATCTGTTAATACAAAATTTCTCATTGAGGAGCTTCAAAAAATTATTCAAGAAACATTTCCAAAGTCGATCACTGTCCGGTCGGTCATACAGTCAGACATCGCTATGATCTCCGGAGATTTTACCCAGATGCATCAGATTTTACTCAACTTGTGTATCAATGCACGTGATGCGTTGCCGTTCGGCGGAACGATAACAATTGCAGCGGATAATATTGTTGAACGCAATGCAGTTTGCCTCGCAGTCTCCGATACGGGAGTAGGAATACCTGATGATATAAGAGAGAAGATTTTTGACCCATTCTTCACTACAAAATCTCTTGAGAAGGGCTCGGGTCTTGGTCTGTCAACCGTCATGTCCATCGTTAAAACGCATGGAGGAACGATTGATGTTGAAAGTATCATGGGAAAAGGAACGACATTCAGGATTGTTCTCCCTGCCTCGGTAGAAGAACTTTCAACGCTAGAACGTTCAGCACCATCAACCGCTCCGTCGGGGCACGGAGAATTGATCCTTATTGTTGACGATGAAGTATCGATCGTTGAATTGACAAAAGAGACATTGACAATGCACCACTACAATATCGCTACCGCAATAAACGGGAATGATGCCATCGATGTATTTAAAAAACATCCCGATATTGATTGCATCATAATGGATCTTAATATGCCGGTGTTGGATGGTCCCGGGGCAATCCGCCGTTTAAAATCGATCAATCCTGACGTACCAATCATTGCGACTACCGGTTACTCTCCATCTTATCATGATTTTAAACCGGAAGAATATGGAGTGGCTCAATTATTGCAAAAACCTTACTCGCAAAAGGTTTTGTTAAAGGCGCTCGCCGATATCTTGGCGTCACGGAAAATACCAAAACCTTGATCGGGTATGCTGGGAATGAAAATTTGTCTTAAATGAAAGAATAAATCAAAACATTTCCGGTATATATCACTCTATAACCAGACCTAATAATCTCATTGCCTGGATAACAGGACATACTATTGAATGTTCCGGTATTATATATAAAAGGGGAGAAATGATTCTCAATTCCGTTCCCAAAGCGTGTCAGCTGAACTTGCAATATTCCAAACAAATATCTATACTTGTCTGGTCTCCTTCCCGAAAAAGTGTCATATGCCTATGAAAAATCTCTACAAAACTATCATTCTCATATTTGTTTTTACTTCGTTTACTACAATTCTTTTCTCTCAGGCAAAAGAGATCGATGTTCTCTATCTGAAGGATGGGAAAGTAATTTCCGGAAAGATCATCGAAAAGATCCCCGACAAGACCGTTGTCATTGAAACAAAAGAGGGGGTCGAATTTTATGACTACGTCGATATCAACCGTGTCGAAAAGGAATATATTCCGGTCATTGAATCTGTCTATCCGACATCCGGAATCGTAGGCTCCGTTGTCACAATCAATGGATCCTTTCCCAGTCAACCGAAGAATTGTAAAGTATTTTTTGGATCACAGCAAGTTGGGATCGATGCGTGGAGGAGCGACAGGATCACTATCAAAGTACCTGATGTCGATGAAAAAACGTACTCCGTTGCGGTACAAATGGGTAGCCAGCGGGATCTTGCACAAAATAGTTTTACCGTTGTCTCGCCGGTGACACAACAGGTGAATACGACACCGTACTCTCCGTCAGGACAATCGACGGATGAATACAATCTTGGCGGATTCTGGTTCAACTTTGCCTATGTAACACCGAACGGGGAATTCGGCGAAACCTCCGGACAGAATGCCGGTTTTGCAAAGAAGGGGTTCGGCACGGGGTACGAAGGGAGAGTGCATCTGTCGGAGAATCTCTACCTGCCGCTCAGCTTTCAATTTGCATATCTCGGACTCAACATTGAGGAGATGAGGAATCAAAGCAGCAGTGTCCTCTCGTCGGAAGACGAAGCGCATTACCTGATGTGGTTTACGCTCGGTCTTGGTGTTGCGATCAATCTTTCACCTTCCGCCTATCTGTTCGGATCCGGCGATTACGGAATCTCGCTGATCCATCTGCCGGATCTCAATTATGAATCATCAAATGTCAAATTGGAATCCGCCGATACGTTTGCGCCGGGATTCGCGTACTCGTTCGGATTGACATTCACCGACGCCGTGACGTTCGGAGCGAAATATTTTTCTGCGAAACCGAAACATAAAGTTACCATAACAAACACTGGTTCATTCTCCTCTTCGAGCATGGAGCGCGAATTTGAACAGCCGACAAAAGTGGGGGTATTCTATATTTCATTTTCCCTCAATTGAAATCGGGGTCCGATAGAAAAGGAATACGTATGAAAATTTTCAACGGAATTTCTATACTTCTCATACTCTGGTGTGCATTCGGTTCCGGTCAGGAAATAAAACCGTACACGATCACCGATGTACAGCGAGCGGGAGATAATTTTATCATCTCCTATAGTCACACGCCGATCGGTGACGAAGAGGGTGCCGAATATGAAGTAGTGTTCCGTTTGACGCGGGAGTCGGTGAAGGGTTTCAGTCAGGATATGGAGTTTGTCTCCGGTGCGGTTGGCGACGGCAAGTTTGTCGGGAACAATCTCAGAGTGATCTGGGCATATAAGAAACAATTCCCGCGCGGATTGCCGTACGATGATATTGAATTTGAACTCACGATTTCAAAAAACGAAGGCATAGGAAGCTGGGTATGGTACACGGGAGGCGCTGCGGTTCTTGGAGCGGGTGCGGTACTCTTGCTCGGATCTTCCAAAGATGAGGCGAGCAGCGACGGACCATTACCGGGTCCGCCGACAAGCAGACCTAATTGAGCATTACGAAGGGGGTACCTATGAAAAAAATCGAAATATTCTTGATAGTTGTTTGTATTGCATGTTCGGTTGACGCTCAGGTAAAATTCAAAGTAGGGAAAATAGAGGACGACAAAGGGACGAAATCAGCATCGGACGGTCCGCCGGATATCTATGCGCAGATCTCATTCAAAGATGAGAACAATAACGGTATTTTGGAGAACCGCGAATCGGCAGTTGTCACGGTGAAGGTGATGAATAAAGGGATCGGCGACGCGCAGGAAATGAAAGTGTCGCTTGTTGAAGAGTCGGAGAATCCCGATCCGAATATTTACATCGAAAAGGAAAAGATCGTCAAACGTTTGCAGCCGAAACAGGAGGCAACGCTGACGTTTAAGATCCTTGCCGGAAAGAAGATAAAAAGCGCCGTCCGAAAATTTGCGATCAAAGGGATCGAAAAGGAAGGGTACGACATGGAAACTGCGTACCTGGAACTGAGCGCGCAAGAATTTGAACCGCCGAAGCTTCAGTACTCAGGACTCGAGATCATCGAACGGGGAGAAGGCTTGTACGCCAAAAAGAACGATGGTTTGCTGGAGAAAGGGGAACGGGTCAAGGTTCGCGTCGTCGTTCAGAATGTCGGGTTGACCAGCGCATTGAAAGTGAAGTACGCCGTCGCGACGAATTCGGAAAATATTAAATTGTCGGACAACTCCGGTGAGATTGGAGACATCAAATCGGGCGATGTCAAGGAACTTTCGTTCATCGTAAGTCCGACGATGCGGGTAGAATCGACGGGAGATTTGCCGATCTATCTTACATTGGAGGACGAACCAAAGGACGGTGTATTGAAATCGTTCCAGTTGCCGATCCAACTGGATCAGAAACCGGCTGAACCGAAACTGGTCTCCGTCGAAGCGAAGCCGTCACAGCAAAAACAGGTCACGCGAATTCAATTCACGGGCAAAAAGAGCAGTGCGCTCACGGACGGGTATGTTGATATCAAGGACGTTCCTCCCTCAAAGACAGCCAATCCCAATGCA
>JACPGG010000136.1 GCA_016182545.1 Ignavibacteriales bacterium | reverse complement strand
TTCGTGTATGCGGCAGGATTCTCATTTGCGTATATGAACCTTCCCGCATCGACGGGTGCATTGCTCCTCTTCGGCGCGGTGCAGGTAACGATGATCGGTTACGGCATGTGGAAAGGAGAACGGCTGAAGAAAGTGCAACTCGTCGGTCTTATATTTGCGATCGGTGGGGTGATCGGTCTTTTATCACCCGGATTGTCCGTTCCATCATTGTCCGGTTCTCTTTTAATGCTCAGCGCGGGAGTTGCATGGGGTGTTTATTCTTTGCGCGGAAAAGGAGCGGGGGATCCGATGAAAGTAACGGCGGGAAATTTCCTGCGCGCTGTTCCAATGGCGGCAGTTTTGAGTATATTCATGATTAAAGGCGCTTCAATGGATAGTGCAGGATTTTGGTATGCGGTAATGTCCGGTGCAGTTGCTTCCGGAGTCGGATATGCAATTTGGTACACAATATTATCTGCGCTCAAAGCAACAAGCGCGGCAACTGTGCAACTGAGCGTGCCGGTTCTTGCAGCGGCAGGAGGGATCGCATTTCTCGGTGAGTCGGTCACACTGCGATTGGTATTATCGTCCGTTGCCGTGCTCGGGGGAATTGCGCTGGTGATACTGGAGAAAAAACAAACATAAGTAAGCGAAGTAATTGCACGCCAATTTGATTTCCGATGAGACGTACTAATTGACAATAATCTGGACCTTTCATGCCCATCAAATCCAAATATGTCCACACCAACATCATTGCCCGCGACTGGCAGGCGCTGGTAAAATTCTATCAGGAAGTTTTCGGTTGTACGCCTGTTCCGCCGGAACGGCATTATAAAGGGAATGATCTGGAGCGGGGAACGGGCGTAAGGGGAACAGAACTGCACGGTGTGCATCTGCGATTGCCCGGATACGATGAGAATGGTCCGACTTTGGAGATCTATTCGTACACGGTACAAGAGAAAGAAATAAAGCGCGCAGTCAATCGTCCCGGATTTGCGCACATCGCTTTTTTGGTCGATGATGTACAAACGTCGCGTGAAGTAGTTCTCAACGCAGGAGGAAACGCGGTCGGTGAAACTGTCACATTGCAAACATCAACCGGAGCAAAAGTGACGTGGTGTTATCTGACCGATCCGGAAGGAAACATTATCGAGTTACAATCGTGGGGTTGATCTACATATTAGTGATGCCATGACTTGGAGTCATGGCATCACTTTCATATCTCGTTCCCAATCAGACAGTGTGTGTGAAAACCAACTATTGAGTAAAGTTATTCTGAACGAAGTGAAGAATCCAGAATAATTCTGGATGTTTCGCTGCGCTCAATATGACAATTACTGACTTTTCACACAGTCTGAGAGTTTGGGAACGAGATTACAGATCTTACATTTTCAGCAAGAACTAGAACTCATCTCAAAAATGGATGGTCATTGCGAGGGAGCGTAGCGACCGAAGCAATCCCCGCAGTTTCAGGAGATTGCTTCGCCAAAAAACGGCTCGCAATGACAACTTTTCATTTTTGAGACCACTTCTAATTATGCTTGTCATTACCTCAAAAATAAAATCGCTTCTGTACCGCATACCGTTCGGCGGACGGGTCGTCGTTCTTTTCCAAACGTGGTATCCCAAATTGCTGCTGCTGTTCCAATCCCCTAAACGGGTCTTCACCGATATTCACGACGAGAATTACTGGAGCGAGCATAGAACCGTCTCCGGTCCCGGTTCGACCATTGACGCGACGGAATCATTACGCCGCGAGTTGCCGAAGTTGCTGAAGGAGTACAATATCCGTTCGATACTCGATATTCCGTGCGGCGATTTTGCATGGATGAAAGAGGTCGATCTGGCGGCGATCGGTTACATAGGCGCCGATATTGTGGAGAAGATCGTCCGGCAGAACGCGGAGCAATATGAACGAGAAGGGAGAAGATTTCTGGAACTGAATATCATCAGCGATCCACTGCCGCAATCCGATCTGGTGATGGTGCGTGATTGTTTCGTCCATTTTTCATACAAGGATATCCGCCGTTCGCTCAAGAATATCATTGCAAGCAATTCGCTCTGGCTCTTCACCACGACATTTACGGAGAGCGAGAACAGCGATATACTCACAGGTTTCTGGCGACCGATCGATCTGATGAAACCGCCGTTCAATTTTCCGCTGCCGCTCATCATAGTCAAGGAAAACATTACTGATCCACAGTATGCAGACAAATCAATGGCGCTTTGGAAGATTGACGATCTGAGGAACTTCGCGTGACGGGCAAAAATGAAATAATTCTAGAACTCATCTCAAAAATGGATGAACATTGCGAGGGAGCGTAGCAACCGAAGCAATCCCCGCAGTTTCAGGAGATTGCTTCGCCAAAAAACGGCTCGCAATGACTATTTTTTATTTCATCTTTCTGTTGTCATTCTGAGGGAGTCCCGATTCACCGGGACGACCGAACCTGCCTACCCGCCAAAAAATGCAGTTAGTAAACCGGCAGGCGGGGAATCCAGGTAAACAAAGATGGATCCTTCACGTTGTCTCGACACGAAACGTCTCGACTCGTTCAGAATGACGCACTGTTTTTATTTTGACAGATGCCGACATACGTCAGCATGACGTAGTACGCTTATTTCTTTTTCCCTTTTGCTGGAGGAAGTTTTTCTTTCCATTCGCTCACCATCTTTTCGAATGCGCCGGTGTTGGCATTTGCCTTCTTCCCGACTTCGATCGCCATTTCGCCCGCTTTCACTGCATCTGCATACTTCTCCTGCTGCGCCAGCATTTGTGCTTTCAGGTTGTGATTGCCGTACGAAGGATTCAGCGCAATGGCGCGGTCGATCGCTTTCATTCCCCGTTCGTAATCGGATTTGTTGTCGAACGAATATCGCGCCAGCAATGCGGCTTGCTGTGCGGCAAGGTTCGAGTAGTTCGATTCTGCCTTCCGGATGTTCTCTTCCGTGTTGGTGGTGATGGTGAACGGTATCGCGAGTTTTTCCCATCGCAAAGATACTTTTGCAGAGGTTGCCGATAGATCCGAGAATGAGTATGAGAGCCACTCTTCATGCGGAATCTGTTCCGGCGTCACGGAAAACATCAGCACATTCTTTGTCGAATCGTAACTGTACGCGCCCCACTGGTCTGCCGCGGAATTGAAGATCACCGTCCACTCCTTTTCTGTCGGAAGCGTGAAGAAGGAATATTTTCCCGCTTTCAATACCGTGCCGTTGATCGTTACATCATCGGAAAAACTGAAAACGGTCGCATTATTCGCGCCGGAGCGCCACACCTCGCCGAACGGGACCAGTTTTCCCCATATCTCGCGCCCTTTTACACCGGGGCGGTGATAGGTAATGGTCACTTCATTGACGCCGACCGTTTGGGTGACCGATGCGAACTGGCTGACACGCAGCATTCGTTGCGGCGGATGTTGTGCGTAAAGCAATGCAGCGACGCATAAGAGAAGTGTTATGGTGAAGAATTTTTTCATAGAACCTCCTGAGGTGGATGAAGGATGCCTTTCATAACCCTCTAAAAGCTCTTCATCTCTAGGAACAAAAAGATAAAACTCGGATTTGGGTGATAAAGGCTTCCATTTCGTAGTTTTTACTTCATTTTTTTCAAGCTGATCATATTTCTGCTCTCTCAATCCCCACATCTCTGAATAATGGACTTTGCATGCTTTGTTTTTGTGAGTCACCTCATTAATATTCCTATCTGTTCCCTCTTTTGTGTCAGACAAGAATGTCTGACCTACCTTTGTGCAACATCTAACCCTTCATCCTATCGGCACCATCCACACACCGTACAAGGATAAGTATGAGGCTCCCCGTCAACCGGGCGGGGATAATGAATCGGTCATCGGCACGATCGAATTGTTCGCGAATAAAAATTATGAACAGGCGACCGACGATCTGAAAGGATTCGAATATATCTGGATCA
This sequence comes from Ignavibacteriales bacterium, assembly GCA_016182545.1. Lineage (GTDB taxonomy): Bacteria > Bacteroidota > Ignavibacteria > UBA10030 > UBA8401 > SpSt-333. Next base: position 102 of record JACPGG010000136.1, on the reverse strand, counting down.
TTTTTTGGTTCAGTGAGAACGCCGATTGGAAACCGAAAGTACTTCCGCCGCGCGGCAGGACAAAGCGTGGAGTCTTTGCAACACGCTCTCCGCATCGCCCCA
>JACPGG010000135.1 GCA_016182545.1 Ignavibacteriales bacterium | reverse complement strand
TGTCGTGAATTTCTTGTGCTGTCATAGTTGTATTCGGTGACCGTCACCTCAAAGGTGACGGTCACCTTCTTAAATTACACCGCTTTTTTCTTCGCCATGCTTTCGTTGCGGATCTTTTCCTGCAACTTGATCAATCCTTCGATCAACGCTTCCGGGCGTGGCGGGCAGCCGGGAACATATACATCCACGGGAATGACACGGTCGACGCCTTTCAATACATGGTAGCCGTGTTCCCAATACGGTCCGCCGCAATTCGCGCAGCTGCCCATCGAGATCACATAGCGCGGTTCGGACATTTGATCATAGAGTCGTTTAATGCGCGATGCCATCTTCAACGTCACGGTTCCCGAAACGATCATCACGTCGCATTGTCGTGGTGTTGCGCGCGGAATGACGCCGAAACGCATCATATCGAAATTGGATGCCGATGCCGCCATCATTTCAATGGCGCAGCACGCAAGACCAAACTGCATTTGCCACAGGGATGAGAGACGCGCCCAGTTGAGTAATTTGTCCATCGTCGTGACGACGATGTTTGCGCTTTCAAACTTTTGATCGAGTAAGCCCATATTATTCACCAACCTTGCGAAGGTTCAGAACCTTCGTAAGGTTTAATAGTTAATTCAGCACCGTTTCTTCTTTTTCTTCGAACACCGAAGAACGTTTTTGGTTGGTTAAAAAGCGAGGTATCGGTTTGTCCCACTCCAGATCTCCCTTCACCCACACGTATGCGTATCCAACAATCAGGATGCCGAGAAAGACAACCATTTCGATAAAGGCGAACATGCCGTACGATTTAAAGACGAGCGCCCACGGAAAGAGGAACAACGCTTCCACTTCAAAGATCAGAAAGATGAGCGCAACAACATAAAAGCGGATATTGAAACGGACGCGATTCGCGCCGATCGGTTCTTCACCGCATTCATATGTGGAATTTTTTTGCTGGTACGGGCGGTGCGGACGGATGAGCCACGCTGCAACAAGTCCGCCGGCGGTAAAGAGAGCGCCGACAATGAGAAAGGCAAGGATGCGACCGAATTCTGTTAGCATAATATCCTTGGGTAGCGGCGACCTTTAGGTCGCGTGAACGCAGGCTATAACCTGCGGGTACAACATATCTTTAAAACAAAAACTGCGTCGTAACGTTGCAATTGAGCGGTCTACGACGCAGTAGTAAGAGAAAGAAAAATCTGTATGCTAAATGTTAGCCGCGAAGTTCATCAATGTACCTCTCTGCTTCCCGCGCTACAGCTGAACTTGCATGTTCTTTCTTTATATACTTGTATAACTCAATTGCCTGTTCTTTATTTCCACTCTTCGCGTAATTGCGTGCCGCATTCGCAAGATACTCCGGCGTGTTCGGGTCGTTTGAGGACGCCTTGCCTGCCCGCTCAAAATATTTTGCCGCATCGGCAAAATTTCCCTTCACTTCATAACACGCTGCCATGCCTGCCAGTCGCGATGCTTCGAGCAACTCCGTCGGGAGATCCGCATCTTCGTACTCTGCAAGCGCTTTGTCGTACTCTCCGAGATTGTAGTAGCAATTCGCAAGATAAAATCGTGCGAGATTTCCGTTCCCGGTGGAGCCGTAATCGTTCACGATCGCCTGCAAACCCCTCACGTTCCGCTCCGGCACTCCGTTCATTGCAAGTTGGTATTGTCCGTTATCGTAGAAGGAGAATACTTTTGCAAATTCCAGCGCCGCTTTTTCATTTCCCTGACGCTGGTTATTCAGATAAAACCATCCGCCGGCGACAATTACTACAAGCGCTATGCCAATGTTGGTGAGAAGTTTTTTATTTGTTTGGTACCACGAAAGTGCGTTTTCGTAAGTAGTTAAGAGGTCATCCTGATGTTTAACCTGCCGTTGTGCGAGTTCTTTTTGTTTTTTCAGCATCCTTGTTACTCAATTTTGAAAATAGTGATACATTCTTTATCAAATATACGAAAGAAATGATGGCAACGGCAAGGAATCTTCACAGCAATCCGATTGTTTGAAGCAATCGGATTGCTCGATGATTACACTCTGTCATCGACGAAATCATGTTCTTCAGCGCGGACGATCAGAACGGGACAGGGAGCTTTCCTGATGATCTTCTCTGCCGTACTGCCGAACAAAATATGTTCAACGCCGGTGCGCCCGTGCGTTGCAAGGATGATCAGATCGATCTTCTCATCCGCTGCATATGTTGTTACTTCAACAAACGGTATTCCGGATTTTATCACGGAGGAGATCTTCACATCGCTGTTCAAGTCGGCAACGATCTGCCGCAATTCGGATTCTGCTTTGTCGTACATCTCTTTTTCAACATCGGGAAAACTCATTTGCCCAAAACCGAAATCGGACGGGAAAACAGCCGGCTCCACAACATATATGACACTGATCGTCGCATTGAATGTTTTGGCGAGCGGAATGGCATACCGGAGTGATTTTTTTGAATTGTCCGAAAAATCGATCGGGACGAGGATGCGGTTGAGAATAATTTTTGCCGCCGGGGTGAACGAACGCGACTTCTTTTTAGCGGCTGTTTTTTTGGGAGGACTTTTTCTTTTTGGATGTGATTTTTTCATTGCCTTCCTCCTTTTGTAGTTGTGATTTGAGTGAAGCAATTTCCGATTGTAACTTGGAAAATTCGGAATTCATGTGGCGCAACCGTTCGCCGATCATCTCCGCAAGTTTCATCACGATCTTCAACCCGGTCTTCGGCGTCTTTTCTATAACGGCAAACAGGTCGGGACGGAAAAAGCCGATCAACTGCGAGTCTTCTTTCACGATCACCGATGCCGAGCGCGCTGACTCATCCAGCAGCGCGATCTCACCGAAAAAATCTCCGTCATCCATTTCCGTCACTTCCTGCTGCGTTCCGTTGTCACCGAAGACAATGCCGACCCTCCCCCGTTCAACAACGTACATCCCAAGACCCGGATCT
>JACPGG010000134.1 GCA_016182545.1 Ignavibacteriales bacterium | reverse complement strand
GGCGCAGACTAAATTAATGAAGTCATCCTTCGACGCATCCTTCAAAGAACGAAGGATTTGCTCAGGATGACTATCGTTTCTGCGCCGCGTCGAACCACTTTTCCATTTTTGCGTAACATCAGTTATTAATTCAATTTCTTTTTCCGTCAATGACCGAAGTTTTCCTTCAGCGAGGGTTCCCAACGGTAAAGAACCGATCGAAATTCGTTTTAAGTGAATCACCTCGTGACCCAACGTCTCGAACATTCTCCTGATCTGTCTGTTCTTCCCTTCGACGATGGTCACATCACATGTAGTTGATCGGTCATCGTACCGTATGTTCTCCACTACTGCAGGTTGTGTTTTATAGCCGTCAGAAAGCACTATCCCGTTTCGTAGTGCGGCACTTTCATTTTCTTCAACACTTCCTTCACACACNNNNCGTCTTTGGCACTTTCGAATCCGGGTTCGTCAGTTTCTCACCCAACTGTGAATCGTTTGTGATTAACAACGCTCCCGAAGTCTCTTTGTCCAATCGTCCGACGGGAAAAAGATGCGACTCACCTTTACGGTGAGCCGCACCAATAAAATCATACACCGTTTTTCTTCCCCGTTCATCGCTTCGCGTCGTGACAACACTGGCCGGTTTATTGAACAAGAGATAGACGAACTCTTTTTTCTTCCTGACCCTCGCGCCGTCAACTTCAAGATTATCAATTGAAGGATCGACGCGGAACGACGCCGAACGAACCACTCTCCCATTCACCGACACATTTCCGTTTGCAACCAATTTTTCTGCCTGGTTGCGCGAGCAGTATCCCAATTTAGAAAGCGCACGGGGAAGACTGACAACACGTTTCGGCAATGGTTTTAACACGAACGAATATTGAAATTAAATTACGAAAATACAAAGTTTATTTGGAAATGCCGTGCACTCCGCCTCTTCCCTTAGCAAACTTCACAGCATTCCTAATTGCTTCTCCAGTCGCCTCCGCTCCCATTTCAGCAACCAGATCGATCGGCGCTTTTTTGTCGCCACAAGAAAGAGCGAATGTCACGTCCCCGTCAAATGTGGTGTGGCACGGAATGATCGCACGCGACATTCCATCATGTGCCCGTTGTGCAATGCGGTGTGTATCGACTTTGCTGAAGCGCGCATTTGTGGCGACCACAACGAGAGTTGTGTTCGTGTTCCGCGTTAACAAATTTTCGTTGTTGAAATGGTGCAGCCGGTTTGTTTCACCCAAAAACTTTCCCTCTTCCATTGCCCCTGCCAGTATCGATCCGTCGTTATTCACAATGTCACCGACGGCATTGACCACAGCAATCGCTCCGACAATCACATCTCCAACAGAGACAGACGCGCTGCCAACTCCACCTTTCATGGCATTCGGAAATCCGCTCCATTTTCCGACCACTGCGCCGGTACCAGCACCGACGCTCCCCTGTTCAAATTTTTTCGAAGCGGCCGTGCATGCTTGATACGCATTCTCCTGTGTCGGGAAAATTGATGAACTACCGATGTTCAGATCAAAAATTATTGCACCGGGAACAATCGGCACAATTGCCCAGGGCGTCTTGTAGCCGATCCCGTTCTCAACAAGATATTTCATCACACCGTTTGCAGCACCGAGCCCGAATGCGCTGCCGCCGGAAAGAAGAATAGCATGGATCTCCTGCATTTGTTTATCAGGTGCGAGCAATGCGAGTTCGCGCGAGCCGGGAGAACTTCCCCGCACATCGCAACTTGCCATCGTATTCAGCGGACAAAGGATGACGGTGCATCCGGTAATGTTCGTTGCGTCCGTGTAATGTCCGATTTTAATTCCGGGAACATCTGTAATCATAAGCGCTGAGACTTTCCAAGACTTGAAGACTTGGAAAATCTACCTCAGTTTTATGTGTGAAAGAATAATTCCGCACGCCATTGCAGCGTTGAGTGATTCTGCCTGTCCAAACTTTGGAATGGAAATCTTCTTGTCCGCAAGCCGGGAGATTTCTTCAGACACACCGTGCGATTCGCTACCGATAACAATCAACGACTTCTTTGAGAATTCAGTTTTTCTCACATCATCACTCCCTGAAAGCTCTGCAGAGTAAATGGAAAATCCTTCTTTGTGACTTTGTGTAGAAATGTTCACTAAATCTATTTCATTGAAAACCGGGAAATGGAACATTGATCCCATCGTCGCCCGTACAACTTTCGGATTATAGAGATCGACAGAATTCTTCCCGATCAGAAGAGCATCGACACCGAACCAATCGCATGTGCGGATAATCGTGCCGAGATTGCCGGGATCTTTGATGCCGTCCAACGTTACCACAAGAGCCGATTCTCTTTTCAGCACTTTATCAAGCGCACCGGAGGATGTCCCGATCGGCAATACTGCAATTAAGCCTTGGGAAGTAACGGCATCGGAAAGTGATTCGATCTCCTTTGGTTTTGCGGAGATCAAGTCTTTCACCGATTTTCTTAGACGGGAAAGAAATGCGGCATCGTTGACTTTTTTTTCATCATACACCACACTCTTTATTTCAACTCCTGCGTCCAACGCCTCATCAATTGATTTCCGACCCTCCACAATATAGAGACCCATCTCTTCGCGATACTTTTTCTGATGAAGTTTTTTGATCTCTGCCAGTTTGCTTTTACTCATATACTCCCCACACTTCTCTCAGCGTGTCGGAGATCTCGCCAACCGATGTGTACGATTCAACACCATTCAGAATATGCGGAATCAACTTCTCGTTTGTCATTGCAGCCATTTTAAGTCCCGCTAACGCATGTTGAACATCTGAGTTATTCCTTTGAGACCTGACCTTATTAAGATTTTTTATCTGCTCATCACGGATTGATTCGTCGACCTTCAACAATTCTTCGTTCTGGACTTCATCCACAATAAATTCATTCACCCCAACGATTATTTTCTCTTTCTCGTCGATCGCTTTCTGGTACTTATAGGCACTTTCGGCAATTTCAGATTGGAAATAATTCTGTTCTATCGCATGTACCGATCCGCCGATCGAGTCAACTTTTTTAAGGTACTCTTTAGCCCGTTCTTCGATCTCATTCGTCAACGATTCAACGAAATACGAACCGGCAAGCGGATCTGCCGTTTCTGTCACGCCGGATTCGTATGCGATCACTTGTTGGGTTCTGAGCGCAAGACGGGCAGATTCCTCCGTCGGCAGCGCGAGCGCTTCATCTTTTGCATTTGTGTGCAACGACTGCGTCCCGCCAAGTACGGCAGAGAGTGCCTGCAGCGTGACGCGGGGAATATTGTTGTCGATCTGTTGTGCGGCAAGCGTTGAACCACCGGTTTGCGTGTGAAACCGCAATTTCATCGAATCGGGATTCTGCGCGTTGAATTCCTCTTTCATGATCGTTGCCCATAACCTGCGCGCAGCACGGAACTTTGCAACCTCTTCAAAAAAATTATTGTGCGCGTTAAAGAAGAACGACAATCTCGGTGCAAATGTATCGACCGTCAGTCCGGCTTTCACCGCAGATCGGACATACTCTTTCGCATTCGCCAAAGTGAATGCAACTTCTTGAACTGCGGTGGAACCCGCTTCTCGAATGTGGTACCCGCTGATGGAAATCGTATTCCAACCCGGCAGATTCTCACTGCACCACGCAAAGGTGTCCGTCACGAGCCGCATCGAATGTTGAGGTGGATAAATATATGTCCCCCGCGCAATGTATTCTTTCAGAATGTCGTTCTGGATCGTTCCTGAAATACTTTTCAGATCTGCTTTCTGCTTTTTTGCAAGAGCCACATACATACAAAGAAGTATTGCTGCCGTTGCATTGATCGTCATCGATGTTGTTATCTTCTGCAGTTCAATTCCATCGAACAAAGTTTCGATGTCTGCAAGCGTATCAATTGCTACACCGACCTTCCCGACTTCTCCTTCACTCATCTGATGATCGGAGTCGTAGCCCATTTGTGTCGGAAGATCAAAAGCAACGGAAAGACCGGTAGTCCCTTGCGAGAGCAAATATTTGTATCGTTGGTTCGATTGTTTCGCAGTGCCAAATCCTGCATACTGCCTCATCGTCCAGAGACGGGAGCGGTACATCGAGGGATATACGCCGCGAGTAAAGGGAAATTTCCCCGGCTCGCCGATTTGTTTTGACTGATCGACATCGTTGCTGGAATAATGCTCTTTAATTGGAATTCCCGAATCGGTCTGAAATTTCTTTGCTGCCATTCTGATCTCGTTTCTTGAGGATGTAATATATGACCGGCGGAATAAAAATAAGGAAGATGAAGACAATATGAAACACGAAATAGAGAATTACCGAAATGAGTGCACATGCGAGCAACAGCAGCACCGAAATGAAATTCGTTTTCTGATGAGTATTCATTGCTCATTTCTCCATGGAACGCGTTGAATGGTCGTTCCATCAGACTCAAAAATGACCGCACCTTCCCGGTCTGTTCGATAGATTTTTGCTCCACTCTCATCAAATCGTTGGAGCACGGCTTTTGACGGATGCTTGAACTTGTTGAAGCGCGCGACCGAAACGACGACATGTTCCGGATTTGAATACGTGACCAATTGTTCCGTACTGCTTGTTGACGAACCGTGATGTCCCGCTTTCAGAACATCGGAATCGAGAAAATCGTGATAGACATGAACGATCTGTTCTTCGGATTCGATCTCCGCATCTCCCATAAAGAGAAACGAGGTCACTCCATAATGCATTTTGAACACAACTGAACTCTCGTTGACATCAGAATAGCCGTCGGTCGAATCCGCATCAATAAACCGCCCGGTCGGATGGAGAAAATATATTCTGACATTGTCGAATCTGTTCGCCATTCCTGCACGGGCAGTAACTTGATTGACTTTTTTCTCCAACGCATCATACTCATAAAATAATTTTGAATTCAAACGTTGGTCCGCATCGATCGTTTGATTTACATCGAAATGTTTCATCAGATACGGAACCCCTCCCAAATGATCCGCGTGAGGATGCGATGTGATGAGTGCATCTATTTTGGGAATCCCGCGACGACGCAAATATGGAGCGACAATTTTTTCTCCCGCATTGAACGATGCTGAGATCGGACCGGCATCGACTAGAATTGTTTCTCCTGACGGCAATTCGATGACTGCCGCATCTCCCTGTCCCACATCGAGAAAAGTCACTCTCAGTTTCTTTTCATTGTCAAATATGACGGAGGAATACAAGAGTCCGGTGGCAAACACCAAAGCACTAAACAAAATTCTCTTTTGTAGAACACGATTTCTTTGATTGAACATCCATGTAATGATCAACGAATACACTATCGTCTCCTTCCAACCGAATGTTGCGGTATTCACGACAGCATACGGCACCTGCTCTGCAAGTTTCACAAATGTTAATGTAAACCACGAAAGCAGATTATTCGCCTCGCTGAAGACCGAAGCGATCCACATTGAGACAACACCCAACAATGCACCTGTCAGTCCAATGGTGACTATGACACCAACCAGCGGAACAACCAGCAGATTCGCAAACAGAGAGATCAGTGAGACCTTTCCAAAATAGTATGCCGTGAATGGAATTGTTCCGATTTGAGCGGCGAGCGATAATGCAAACAGTTGCCATACCGGTGTTATGATCTTGAACTCTTCCAGCGGCTCGGGAATATTTTTTACGATGGAATTTAATTTCGGATAAAAATAGACCATGGAGAAAACAGCGGAGAATGACAATTGGAATCCGACGTCGAACAATTGTTTCGGATCGTACAGAAACATAAGTACCGCAGACAATCCAAGAACATTGTATGAATCTGTCTTCTGTTCGAAGAATTTTCCGACCAAAACGATTCCGGACATGATCGATGCGCGGACAATAGATGGGGAAGCTCCAGTGAGAAAAGTATAATAAACAAGAGCAAGAAGTGTGAGAAGAATTTTCGGTCGATTAGGAAACCGCAAAAGTCCCAAAACGATATAAATAATCGTCACCACGAGAATGACATGCGATCCTGATACGGCAAGGACGTGGATGGTGCCTGTATTGGTAAATGCTTTTTTAATCTCCTCTGAAATATCCGTTCTGTCGCCAAGCAGCAGTCCGATCAGAAAGTTCGCTTCATCACCTTTCATCACCGTCGTGATGGTCCGGACAATGAACTCTTTGGAGGGAAAAATGATCTGTTCGAAGAACCAATTCGGTTCTCTGAATTCAGAAATTGTGACCCTTGAATATCCGAACACGGTTGTAAGAGCGTGGACATTGTTCAGCGAAAGATATTCCTTGTAACTGAATTCCCCCGGATTTCTTTCTGCGGCAGGCTCCTGTAAAATTCCATTGAACGTGAGTATCGAACCATACGGAATCTCCTTCACCTGCTCCTTTGAACGCTTGTCTGCAAAGATAGTGAGGTATACCCTCCCCTCCGTCGCAATCGAATCGAATTCATTTTCGAGTGAAAGAATTGAAATGAGAAGCGTCGTTCTTCCCTCTTTTGCTTTCGGCTCATCGATGACTCTGCCGACGATTGCCAATGAGTCCGTTGTATTGACAAAATGAGTTATATGGTTATTTTCCTGCAGGCGTACATTAATAGAATACGATGCAGCGGAGGCAAAAAAGAGAGTAAGAAGAAATGTGAATGAATGAAGTACCGAACGTGCCGAATCTTTGCGATGAATATATACTTCAATGAGCGACAGGCTTATACAAACAACACTGATTGAAACAAATACAATCCAGGAAGCATTCAACAGTTTTGCCGTGAAAATACCTACCGCCATTGCACAAGCTGCAGCAAGGGCAGGTCTGTTGTTTAGGATGTTTTGTTCGGGAGTCATTAGTCACTTCAAGATTTCAGGAATCTTGTTAAATCGACGGTAACTGATGTTTAGCGCTTACAATTTCAATCAGACGATGTCCGACATCTGCCGATTGAAATATGAAATGATTGTCGGTGTTACATCCACCAAACTTTTTATTCGTGAGGAAAAATAGGAATGTTGTTTGCCAATCACAATAAGGGGGACAGGATTGCGCGTGTGAGTTTTGACGGAGAGATCTTCAATATTTCCATGATCGCTGATGATAAAAATAATATCTTCTTCAGTATTAAAATGCTGTAATATTCCATCGATAAAGCCATCCATTCGCTCCAACATATCAACAGCCATACTCATCTCTTGAGAATGACCGGCGTGATCTGTCACGAAGTATTCAAAAAAAATCAGATCGACCTTTTTCCCGAGTTGGCAGAATAATGCACCCGATTCTTTCGGGGGTGTCGGGTCAACATCAGGATGCCCCAATTCTTTCCAGCGGGTTCCGGAAATATCGGCTGAGATCGCTTCGCGAGACTTGATTGCAGCGTGTGTGTTGAGAGCCCTCCCCGTTGAGGTATACGCCAATGCAATTGTGGGGACCTTCCCTTTCGGACCGAAGATATAATCGAAGTATCGCTGAGGATAACCGTTTGCAAAGAAAAATGTCCTGTTCATGCGCTGCAGTTGAGCAAACAAATTTTTTTCTTTGATGATTGGAACGAGTGTTGAATACGGATGCGGACCGAAATGTTTTCCAATGAACCTGGAAGCAT
>JACPGG010000138.1 GCA_016182545.1 Ignavibacteriales bacterium | reverse complement strand
AATTAACTCTCTTGCTGCTTCAATTTTTCCCCAGACATTCCACAATAAAACTCCCCGCACCCTGTTTTCATTCAAGTAGTAAATGATCCCTTCACGGAATTGTTCTTTCCAATTTTCTACTATTTCAAAACGTGAATCGAGTTCACCGACGGCTTCAAACCCTAACTCAAATAAATCAGAATAAAAAGTCGGAAGATAATGATAGGGTATTGAGGAGCCCGTCATATTTTTACCTGCAATTTCTCCCATTGCATTGGAATTATCTTCATGTTCAAGGCGTATTCTTTTTCCAAGTGCAGGACTGTAAAAATTAGCAACATCGCCAGCTGAATAAATATCGGAATGAGATGTTTGAAGATACTCATTAACAATCACACCATTTTCACTTTTTAATCCTGCCGCTTGTGCAAGCTCCACATTAGGTATAATTCCAATTCCGGCAATAACTCCATCGGTCTCTAAAACTCGTCCACTTTTTGTTTGGACGAAATATTTTAAACCTTTTTTTACAATTGAAACAACACCGTCCTTCGCTAGTACTTCAACTCCTTTTGATTGATAAAACGTATTAAGAAATTGAGAAAGAGGAGTTGGATAAACGCGCGCACCGATTCCATCTTCCGGGAAAATCATGGTTACCGATTTGTTGTTTATTGCAAGAGCGGCAGCAATTTCCGAACCAATAAATCCGCCGCCTATGACTGCAAATGATTGTCCAGATTCTGTCATCATCCGCAGATTCTGATAATCGTCGAGTGTGCGAAGATAAATTATTCCATCTATGTCAAATGGCAATCGTCGAACTGAACCACCGGTTGCAATGAGCAGTTTCTTAAATGAATAACTTGTTCCTGTATCATCAACAACAATCTGTTTGTGCGTATCTATGCTTTTTGCTGTTTTGGATAAATGTACTGTAACATTATCCTTATTTATCTCCCGCCATATTTTTTCAATAGGTTCACCTTTCCAAAGTCCTTTTGAAAGAAGCGGACGATTGTACGGTGGATTTTTTTCGCTGCTGATAACACAGATCTCATCGGAAGTATTTGTTTGGCGGATACCTTTTATGGCAGAATCTGCAGCGATTCCTCCGCCTATTATCAAGAATGGATAGTTGGGCATTGTAATGACTTTCCCGCTGTGCTAAGTGAAGCAGGTTGTTCGTGCATCATTTAACACTGCATGCACAATACGATCACAGCGTGTGTCTTGAAAAGAAAATATTTCTGACTCTTGTGAAAAGGAGCGTATCTGAGTCTTAAGAATTTCCTTCGCTCTATGCAGTCTCACTTTTACATTTTCCGAACTAATATTTAAGCACTCGGCCGTTTCTTGAACATTCATTCCTTCAATTTCTCTCATCACAAACACTGTTTGATATTTTTGCGGCAATTGCTGAATAGCATGTTCAAGAATATTCTTCAATTCCTTTTGAAGCATCTGTTTCTCCGGTGTAGCAGAATTGGAAGCTGTCGCTTGTTGTACGATTCCATATTGTGTATCTGATTCAACTTCAGAATATTCTGCGTGATGCTTTTTTCGTTTTAAGTTTGCAAGACTCTCGTTGATCATGATTCGGGAAAGCCACGTTGAAAATTGAGACTGCCGCTTAAACTTATTGAGGTGCTGATATGCTTTTATGTATGTTTCCTGCATTGCGTCCTCCGTTTCCTCATCATTTTTCAAAATGGAAATTCCGATTCGATATAACCGTTCATTATAACGCCTCATTAACAATTCATAATTGTTTTTGTTGCCGTTCAGAATGGAAACAATGATCTGATCATCTTTCAGTGACAGATCAGGAATGTTGCGTCTCATGTTCACGCCTATTAGATAATAATTTTGTCAAAAGGTTACAATGTTTATTTCTGTGTTGTAACCTTTTCGGTAATAAACAATCTAATGTAGGTAAACGTTTCTTATCAATAGTAGGAGATCACAATGCAATACGAAACCCACAAACTATGGAACATTCTTCGATATACATTTGGAATTACTCCCATTGTCGCGGGATTGGATAAGTTTACAAATCTGCTTGTCCATTGGGATAGCTATATAAGTCCAGCGATTCAATCGATTCTTCCTGTTTCTTCAAGTAGCTTTATGGGAGGTGTGGGCATTATAGAAATATTTACTGGAATCTTTGTGCTGGAGTACACAAAAATCGGAAGTTATATTGTTATGGCGTGGCTTGTCAGTATTGCGCTTGTTTTAATGAGCGGCGGATATTTTGATATAGCGGTTCGCGATCTTGTTATGGCAGCCTGCGCGTATGTATTGGCACAATTGACAGCTCTTGAAGAGCAGAAAGTGTAAAGCACGATGACCCAGCCATTATGTCAGTCTATTCTTGCAAATGTTTCTCACCATTTAAGTGACTCGCAAAAAATTGAGATCATAGCGAAACATTTTGAATTAATCATGGAGACTCTCGGATTAGATCTCGAAGACGAAAGTCTTCGGGAAACACCTTTTCGGATCGCAAAAATGTATGTGAAAGAAATATTCAGCGGACTTGATCCTTCGACCAAACCGCACATTACACTGTTCGAAAATAAGAATGGTTATTCGGAGATGCTCGTTGAGAAGGATATCATCTTCAATTCGTACTGTGAACATCACTTTGTGCCGTTCTTCGGCAAAGCGCATGTGGCGTATTATCCTCACAAACGTATTGTGGGATTGTCGAAACTGAATCGTATTGTTCAATATTTGGCTAAGAAACCGCAAGTGCAAGAACGATTGACTGTTGAAATTGGCAATGTAATCGAGAGAGAACTGCAGACCGACGATGTGGCTGTAGTACTGGAAGGGAAACATCTCTGTATTGCCTCCCGCGGTGTTGAAGATGTGAATAGTGTGACACGAACATCGTATTTCAACGGTAAATTTGCAGAAAGAGAAATTCGAAATGAGTTTCTAAAACAACTTGATACAAAGTAGTATATTCTCACCACGAGATAAACATCCCGCTTCTTCGCGGGATTTTTCGTTTCCTTTCATTGAAAAACCCGCCACTTTTCTGTATCTTTCATTTGCACAAAAGAGTCTTTTATCAAATCCCTCTGCAGGGATTTTTTATTGTTTAAGGAAGGAATTTCAGCAGTAATGCAGTACAAAAAAAGAACACACACGTGCGGCGAACTTCGCTCTTTGCACATTGGACAAACTGTGACACTGACCGGATGGGTTGATACACGTCGCGATCTTGGCGGAGTAATTTTTATTGACTTACGCGACCGCTACGGAAAGACTCAGGTCGTTTTCAATCCGAAGCATCATCAGGATGCTCATGAATTGGCAAAAGATCTTCGGTCTGAATTTGTCATTTCGATAACCGGGAATGTTGAGAAGCGTCCTGTCGGTACTGAGAATCCAAAACTTGCTACGGGCGACATTGATGTACTGGTCAGCGAGCTCGCGATAATCAATAAAGCAGAGAATACTCCCTTTGCCATCGAAGACGGCATCGATACAAATGAAGATCTCCGTTTGAAATACAGGTATCTCGATCTGCGCCGTCCGGAGATGCAGGAGCGATTATTGTTCCGTCACAAGATGTGCCAGATTAGCAGGAGATATTTTGATCAGAATAATTTCGTGGAAATTGAAACCCCCGTGCTGATGAAGAGCACGCCGGAAGGTGCGCGTGATTTTCTTGTACCGAGTCGTATCAACCCGGGAAAATTCTACGCGCTTCCACAGTCACCACAGACGTACAAACAGATTTTGATGGTGGCAGGTTACGACCGATATTTTCAGATCGTCAAATGTTTCCGCGATGAAGATCTTCGTGCAGATCGTCAGCCGGAATTTACTCAGATCGACGTGGAGATGTCGTTTGTCGATGAGATTGATATTCAAAATACTGTTGAAGGATTTGTTAAGCAACTTTTCAAAGAACTAAAAGGAATCGATGTTCAAACTCCTCTGCCACGGCTCACGTACAAAGAGGCGATGGAACAGTACGGCAGCGATAAGCCGGACCTTCGCTTTGGATTGAAATTTGCGGACTTCAGTGAGATCGTCAAAGATTCCGGTTTTAAAGTGTTCGCGGAGAATGTAAAGAAAGGGGGAGTTGTTGCAGGATTTGCTGTTCCGGGCGGGGCAAGTTTTACCCGCAACCAAATGGATAATCTTGTTGATTTCACTAAATCGCTTGGTGTCGGCGGACTTGCATATATTAAATTAACGGAGAAGGGAATTGATTCCGCTATTGAAAAATTCCTCGGCACCGAAGTATGTAAGAAGATTTGCGACGCAGCCGGTGCGAAAGTCGGCGACAATGTTCTGATTGTTTCTGATGCGTGGAACAAAACATATACTACACTCGGCACACTCCGGCTTGAAATCGCAAAACGCCTTAATCTGATTGATGAGAACAAATGGAACCTGTTATGGGTTGTTGACTTTCCGATGTTCGAATATTCACAGGAAGAGAAGAGATATGTTGCCATGCATCATCCGTTCACTTCGCCGAAGCCGGAAGATGTTGCGATGCTTGATACCGATCCCTCGAAAGCACGCGCGCGGGCGTACGATCTCGTTCTGAACGGCAACGAAATCGCCGGCGGCAGCATCCGTATCTTCAGTTCGGAATTGCAAAGCAAAGTGTTTGGTTTACTCGGTATCGGAGCCGAAGAAGCGAAGATGAAATTTGGTTTTATGCTCGATGCATTCCGGTACGGCGCTCCGCCGCACGGGGGCATCGCCTTCGGTATTGACCGCATGGCGATGTTGCTCACCGGCTCTAAATCGATCCGTGACGTCATCGCATTTCCGAAGACCAGCAGCGGATACTCGTTAATGGACGACAATCCGTCGGAAGTTGATACGAAGCAATTGGATGAGTTGCATATTCGGCTGAAATAAATGAAGCAAAAAATCCGCATAGCATCCGGACAAGGATTTTGCGGCGATCTTCAGACCGCTCCAATTGATCAGGTACGAAAAGGTCCAATTGACTACATGATGCTCGACTATCTTGCTGAAGTAACGATGTCGATCATGCAGAAACAGAAATTGAAGGATCCGAAACTGGGTTATGCGAAAGATTTGATTCCACTTTTTGATGAAATCCTTCCTGATATTGTTCAAAAGAATGTCAAAGTGATCACCAATGGCGGAGGTGTCAATCCGCTTGCCTGCCGTGATGCGATATTCGAAGTGGCAAAGAAGAAAGGGATCAAGAACCTTAAGATCGGTGTTGTGTACGGTGATGATATTCTTTCCGAAATTGATCACCTTGCGCAAAGAGGTATTTTTCTCGACAACATGGAGAGTGGTGAGAAACTCACTTCGGTTCGGAAGGATGTGATCAGCGCAAATGTTTATTTTGGAGCAAAACCTATCGTTGAAGCGCTTGAGCAGGGTGCACAAATTGTTATTACAGGACGGACGACTGATACCGGACTTACGCTTGCTCCGATGATGTATGAGTTCGATTGGAAGTGGGATGACTGGAATAAGATCGCTGCCGGAACAGTTGCCGGACACATTCTCGAATGCGGCGGACAAGCAAGCGGCGGTAATTTTACTGGTGATTGGAGGAACGTTCCAGACCTTGCGAACATAGGATTTCCGATTGCTGAAGCATATCCGGATGGAAAGATCTTTATCACAAAGCACGAAAACACTGGCGGATTAGTCTCCACAGCTACAGTGAAAGAACAATTATTGTATGAAATTGGTAATCCCAAAAATTATATTACTCCTGATTGCATCGCCGATTTCACAACAATCCATGTCAAAGATATTTCTGAAAATAGGGTTGAAGTGAGTGAAGTGCAGGGAAGACCCGCTACCGATTCATATAAGGTATCGATGGCGTACTTTGATGGATACACGGCATTCTCCACATTGACGTATGCCTGGCCCGATGCACTGGAGAAAGCAAAGAAGGCGGATGAAATCCTTCGTGCACGAATGAATAATCTCGGTTTGCAATTCGAAGAGATTCGCACTGAGTTTTTGGGATATGATTCTTCGTTCGGTCCGCTGGCTCGAAACGGTGAATCGTTGAACGAGGTGGTGATGCGTGTCGGTGTTCGTGGGAAAGATAAAAATGCCATTGAGCGATTCGGACGCGAGATAGCTCCGCTTATTTTGACAGGACCACCTTCCGTTACAGGATTTGCAGCCGGAAGACCAAAACCGAGTGAAGTGATCGCGTACTGGCCCGCATTGATTCCAAAATCTGCTGTTTCGCCGAAAGTGGAGGTAAAAGATTTGTAGTTACATTTTGTCAAGAGATGATGAGTATTGTTTGGTAGGTATTCTTGAAAGGTGTTACCAGATACAGGATTTTATTAGTGGATCAAATTTTGAAATATTCTTTGATGATTTGAAAACCGGTGCTGCAGTTGAAAGAAATATTGAAGTAATAGGCGAAATTGTAAAAAGCCTAAGTCATGAAGCAAGGGAAAGATATGCTAGCATTCCGTGGAAACAAATAGCTGGCATGCGAGATATGTTGATACATAAATACAATGCAGTTGATGTCGAAATTGTTTGGGACGTTGCATCTAATAAAGTAAACATTATTGTTGAGAATATAGAGAAGATTCTTCGTGAAAATCATACTTAACCAAATTGCTCACGCGCGTTCTGGTGATAAAGGAGATACTGGAAATGTGGGCGTGATCGCACGAAAACCTGAATATTATTCTTTACTTATAAAATATTTAACAGAAGAAAGAGTTAAAAAACATTTTACGGGTATTTGTCTGGGAAAGGTTGAAAGGTACGAACTCCCGAAGATTGGCGCGCTGAATTTCCTGCTGCACAATTCACTCGGCGGAGGCGGAACAAAATCACTGAAGAACGACGCTCAGGGAAAAACTTTGAGCAGCGTGATGTTGAGAATGGAAATTGATATCGAGGAGAGCATATAAGATGTTTGATGATGAAAAGACGCAACTAAGAGAGTTCGCCGAGAAAAACTCCAAACTCCGGGGGTTTCTTTGACATCGATATCAAACAATCCGAAGTAGATTCTCTCCAGCAAAAAACCTCCGAGCCGAGTTTCTGGAACGATAATATTGCCGCGCAAAAAGTGATGCAGGAGATCAACTCGCGCAAAACGTGGGTCGATTCGTGGCTGACTATTCAAAAATCAATTGATGAACTGAATGCGCTCATCCAGCTTGCTGAAGAAGCGAAAGACGAATCGTTCCAATCAGAAATTAAAAATGAATTAACTAAGATCGGTCATTCAATCGGTGACCTTGAATTCCGTAATATGCTTAGCGGAGTGGATGACAAACGCACCGCAATATTAACAGTCCATTCCGGAGCCGGCGGTACTGAATCGCAGGACTGGGCGGAGATGCTGTTGCGAATGTATCTTCGTTGGGGGGAGCAGCATGGTTATAAAGTTTCGCTGGCAGAAAGACAAGATGGCGACGGAGCGGGAATTAAAAGTGCGACTATTGAAGTTATCGGCGAATTCGCGTTCGGATATTTGAAAGCGGAAATTGGCGTTCATCGCCTGGTAAGAATTTCTCCGTTCGATGCGAACAAACGTCGTCATACTTCGTTTGCTTCTGTTTTTGTCTATCCTGAAATTGATGACGATATTGTCATCGAGATCAATCCTGCCGATGTTGAGATGGACACGTATCGTTCCGGGGGCAAGGGAGGACAGAACGTCAACAAAGTTGAAACAGCGGTCCGGCTTCGTCATATTCCGACCGGAATCGTCGTAGCATGTCAGGAGGAACGCTCGCAATTCCAGAACCGTGAGAGGGCAATGAAGATGTTGAAATCCCGTCTGTATCAAATGAAGCGTGAAGAAGAAGAAGCGCGTCTTGCAGCCATTGAAGGGACAAAGAAGAAGATTGAGTGGGGAAGCCAGATCCGCTCGTACGTATTCCACCCCTACAACATGGTAAAGGACCATCGCACCGATCACGAAACGAGCGATACGCAGGGTGTTATGGATGGTGATATTGATGAGTTCATTAAAGCGTACCTGATGCAGTCCAGCAGCCAAAAGGTTGTCTAACATGTCGTCGACATTCTTCATTGCACGCCGGTTCCTGCAATTCCAAAAGACATCCCGAAGTCAGAATTTTATTTCTTTCATTACACTCATTGCGATCATCGGTATTATGCTCGGCGTTGGTGCGCTTATTATTGCACTGACTATTCTTGGGGGCTTTGAAAAAGATCTCAAGGAAAAAGTTATCGGCTTCACAACGCACATCCAGATCACTACCTTTTCAAATCAACCGATCCGGTATTACGAGAATGTCGAGACCAAACTGTTGAGAGATTTTCCAAAGATCAAGACTGTCTCTGCATTCATTTCAAAAGAAGGAATGGTGAACTTCGGCGAGCAGACGGAAGGGATTATCGTCAAAGGGATTGAATCTGTTTCTGCGGAAAGTGGCGTGCGTCAATATCTGGTACTCGGTAACATCGATTTTGCAAAAATTGACGAGGGAATGTACGGATGTGTTATTGGAAAAAAGTTATTGAACACTCTTGGCGCCCACATCAATGACACACTGCTGGTGTTTGGGCTGCAGGGGCATATTCAAACATCCCTTGCACCAAATGTAATGGCATTTGTCGTTCGCGGTGTCTACGAATCGGGGATGTCGGAGTACGATGATGTATTTTTTTACACCGGAATTCCTGCAGCTCAAGAGCTGATCAATTTTGAAGATGCGGTTTCCGGTTTTGAGGTGGTGTTACATGATGTAAATGATGCACCCGAAACAGCAAAGGAGATAATGGACGGATTGGGATATCCATTCTATGCCAGGACATTGTTCCAATTGTACCGCAATCTTTTTACATGGATAGAGTTACAGAAAGAGCCGATCCCGTTGATTCTTGGACTTATCATTACGGTTGCTGCAGTGAATATAATCGGAACGTTGTTGATGCTTGTCCTTGAAAAACGGAAACAAATCGGAATTCTAAAATCGCTCGGTGCATCATCAAAGCAGATCAGAAATATATTTCTTCTTAAAGGAGTGTTGATCGCTTTTGTGGGGACAATACTTGGAAATATATTCGCCTACCTCGTTTGCTGGACTCAATTGCACTTCCAGTTCTTCACGCTCCCTTCCACGATCTATTTTATGAAAAGTGTCCCGATATATTTTCAATGGGAAAACTTCGCGATAGTCTCCGGTATTGGCATCATCTTATGTCTCTTTGCATCCATTGTCCCTGCGCGTCTCGCGGCAAAACTGGATCCTATAAAAGCAATCCGGCTCAGTTAATGAAATTTACACTTTATATCGCCAAACGATATCTACTTGCAAAGAAAGAAGCCGGATTCATCACCGTCATCTCGCTGATTTCGATTATCGGCGTGACGATCGGTGTGGCGGCGTTGATCGTGGTGCTCTCGGTCTTCAACGGATTCAATAGTCTGGTGACTGAAATTCTCGTCGGCTTCGATCCGCATGTTCGCATTCAGAAAACCAAAGCCACGACATCAGCCGATATTGAAAAGCTGAATTCATTTTTAGTGGATCAGGATGGGATCATCGGTAAAAGCGGTTTCGTTAGTGGGAAGGGAATGATCATATCAAAAAAGACGACAAAAGTTGTTTACATACGCGGGCTTGAACCCGATAAGATCGGGACTGTATCTGGAGTTCAGGATAAACTGGTGATTGGAAACTCCAACTTTGCCGATAAAGGAGTGAATGAAATTGTTCTTGGCTTTAATTTGGCGGATAAAATGGGAGTGGGTATTGACGATTCTATTTATATTGTTACGGCAACGGGTGCTCACGAGGCTGTTGTGAGTTTCATTCCGCCTGAGCTCCATACATTCCGGATCATTGGTATTTACGAATCGAATAATAAAGATTATGACGGATTGTATTCATTTACGACTGTTGAAGCAGCGCAGAGAATCTTCAAATCGCCATTTATCCATGGTTTCGATCTTCGGCTCAATTCAATTGATGGGTCGCAGAGTTTGCAAAGAAGTATAAACGAGAAATTCGACTCAACATTCAATGTCCAAACCTGGTTCGATCTCCATAAAGATCTTTATTCAGTCATGCAGGTGGAACGGTGGACCGCATTTATTATTCTTACTCTCATCATTGGTGTAGCCTCGTTTAATTTGATGGGCTCATTGACGATGACTGTCATCGAGAAAACACGCGACATCGGTATTCTAAAAGCGATGGGGGCGAAGGATAACGACATTCTCGCTATCTTCAGATTTGAAGGACTGATAGTTGGAATTGTTGGATCTCTTTTTGGATTGATATTGGGGTACGTTGTTTGTCAATTGCAGATCAATTTCCATCTGTTCGCATTAGACCCAAATGTGTATATTATCCCAGCAATACCGATTGATATGAGACTATCCGATTTTATTATTATTCCAATCGCGACGCTGGTATTGTGTTTCGGCGCAGCGTATTTTCCGTCCAAGCGCGCCTCGAATCTGTTGCCGAGTGATGCTGTGAGGTGGGAATGAAGAAAACTTTACCACGAATACACAAAGACACAAAGAATTTGGCGGGAGGGATCGGGTGGATTATTACCTCAACTCTATTTGTTTGTCATTCCGGCGGAAGCCGGAATCCAGTAAGATGGATGCCAGCGTACGATGGCATGACACTTATTTTGTGTCTTAGTGCTTTTGTGGTTAAATCTTTGTTAGGACATATATGATTCTCCAGGCAACCAACATCCACAAAACCTATTCCACCGGAAAAGATTCTTCGCTGAATGTCCTCAAAGGAATTTCACTCTCGATTGTCGAAAGCGAAATTATAGCCATCGTCGGTCCTTCGGGAGCGGGAAAGAGTACGCTTGTTCATATTCTGGGACTGCTCGACAAGCCGACGCAGGGAGAAGTGTCGTTCGAAGGAAAGAATATTACTTCGCTCAAGGATGAAGAGATTTCTACGCTGCGCAATCAAAAGATCGGATTTGTCTTCCAGTTCCATCACTTGCTTCCTGAATTCACAGCACTGGAGAATGTATTAATGCCGACATTAATCGCTGGAAAGTCAATAAAAAGTGAAACTGAGCGGGCAAAAAATTTACTTTCAGAAGTCGGGCTTTCCGAACGTATCGATCACAAACCCTCGGAATTATCCGGCGGGGAGCAGCAGCGTGTTGCAGTTGCCCGCGCTCTGATGAACAATCCCAAAATAATCTTTGCAGATGAACCTTCCGGCAATCTCGATTCCGAAAATGCCGACAAACTTCATAATCTTATTTTTGATCTTCGCTCCAAATTCGGACAATCCTTCGTTATTGTTACCCACAACAAAGAACTCGCCGCACGGGCAGATAGAATTGTAACAATGGTTGACGGTAAAATAATCTGACTACTTTACTGGCTCCAACCTCTTGACTTAAAGACAATTTGATGGTATATTAGCACTCACAAAGCAAGAGTGCTTGAAATTAGTATTCACTCTAACCAATTACAAATAAACAAGTTATAAGGAGGCATTATGAAAATTAATCCTTTGGCAGATCGAATAGTTGTAAAGCCAGCAGAAGCAGAGGAAAAAACCAAAGGTGGTTTGTTCTTACCTGATACCGCAAAGGAAAAACCGGTGTGGGGAGAAGTGATTGCTGCAGGTCCGGGAAAAACGACCGACGACGGCAAGAGAGTTCCGATGGAAGTGAAAGTAGGAGATAAAGTTCTGTACGGAAAATATTCCGGCACAGAGATCACGATTGACGGGCAGGAAGTGCTGATCATGCGTGAGAGCGACATCTTCGCGATCATGCCGAAGTAAGCAGCTTTATGTTGAAGAGTTTCTGAATATTTGAAATAAAAATTAAACAAGGAGAATTATTATGGCAGCAAAAACAATAACCTTTGAGTTTGACGCTCGTGCAGCGTTGAAACGCGGTGTTGACCAACTCGCCAATGCGGTAAAAGTAACGCTCGGTCCCAAAGGACGGAATGTTGTTATCGATAAAAAGTTTGGCGCACCGACAGTGACAAAAGACGGCGTGACCGTCGCAAAAGAAGTTGAATTGGAAGATCCGATTGAAAACATGGGCGCACAGATGGTGCGTGAGGTTGCATCCAAAACATCTGATGTTGCGGGTGACGGAACAACAACAGCCACGGTTCTTGCACAAGCGATCGTTCGCGAAGGATTGAAGAATGTGACCGCCGGTGCAAACCCGATGGATTTGAAACGCGGTATCGATCTCGGTGTTACGAGAGTCGTTGAAGAGTTGAAGAAAATGGGACGCAAAGTTGAAGGAAAGAAGGAAATCGCTCAGGTCGGTACAATTTCGGCGAACAACGACCCGCAGATCGGAAACTTGATTGCTGATGCGATGGAGAAAGTCTTCTCCCTACTTCGTCACGGATGCGGAGAGCATGGAGACCGTGTTGGAGGACCCCTACATCCTGATCCATGACAAGAAGATCAGTGCGATGAAAGATCTTCTCCCGATTCTCGAAAAGACTGCGCAATCCGGTCGTTCGATCGTTATCATTGCTGAAGAAGTCGAAGGAGAAGCACTCGCAACACTCGTTGTCAATAAACTCCGCGGTACATTGAAAGTCGTTGCAGTGAAGGCACCCGGATTCGGCGATCGCCGCAAAGCGATGCTGGACGATATTGCAGTTCTGACGGCAGGACAAGTCATTTCCGAAGAGCAAGGATACAAACTGGAGAACGCAACCATTTCTTATCTCGGTACTGCAAAGAAAGTTGTTGTCGATAAAGACAATACTACAATCGTTGAAGGAGCCGGAAAGAAAGAAGAGATCAAGAAACGGATCAACGAGATCAAAGCACAGATCGACAAAACGACATCCGATTACGATAAAGAGAAATTGCAGGAACGTCTTGCAAAACTCTCCGGCGGTGTTGCAGTACTGAAGATCGGTGCATCGACGGAAGTTGAAATGAAAGAGAAGAAAGCGCGTGTTGAAGACGCTCTGCATGCGACCCGAGCAGCAGTTGAAGAAGGTATCGTTCCCGGCGGCGGTGTTGCATTGCTTCGCACGATCGATTCTCTCAATGATGTGAAGACGGCAAATGCCGATCAAAAGACCGGTATCGATATTCTTCGCCGTGCGCTGGAAGAACCGCTTCGTCAGATCGTTGCGAATGCAGGTCTCGAAGGTTCCGTTGTTGTGGACAAAGTCCGCAATCAAAAAGGGGACTTTGGATTCAACGCGTTGACAGAGGTCTACGAAGATCTCGTAAAAGCAGGCGTTATCGACCCGACTAAAGTAGCCCGCGTTGCAGTAGAGAACGCAGCAAGCGTTGCTTCTCTATTACTGACGACAGAAGCTACAATCGTCGAGAAACCGGAAGAGAAGAAAGCAATGCCTCCAATGCCTCCGGGCGGCGGCATGGGCGATATGTACTAGCCGCTCGATGCTAGATACTTGATGTATGCAAGTGCGACTCACTTCAAGAGTGAGTCGCACTTTTTGTTTTTAAACCTTCGGTCAAAGATATTGGCTGCGGGTTTTTTATTTGGTATATTTTGGGAAGAATTACCACAAAAGCACATAAAAACAAAAAAGGAACAAAATGTCATTCCAATCCCAACTACCACTCATCCAGCAAAAACTGCGAGAATATAAGTTAGACGGTTGGCTGTTATACAATTTCCGCGGATGTAATCCGTTTGCATCGAAAATTTTGGATATGCAATCAGGCAAACTATCTTCACGGAGATACTTTTACCTTATACCCGCCGATGGAGCACCACAAAAACTTGTCCACAGCATCGAGCAATACGATCTCGACCATCTACCGGGCGACAAGACGATTTACAATCAGTGGAAAACTCTGCACGACGGAGTAAAGAAGATCCTTTCCGGAACAAAAAAAATCTGTATGGAATACTCGCCCAACAACGATATTCCATACCTCTCCAAAGTAGATGCCGGTACGTTAGAATTTATCCGGACATTCGGCGTCGACGTCGTTTCGTCGGGAAATATCGTGCAGTATTTCGAAGCGCGATGGGGTGAAGAGCAGTACAACGATGCTCAGGAAGCAGCAAATGTGTTGTTGCGAACGGTCGATAAAGCATTTGCATTCATCGGTGAGAATTTGCGGGGTGGGAAAAAAGTGACGGAATACGACGTGCAACAGTTGATCATGAATGAGTTTGAGAAGAACAATCTTACCACATATTCACCCGCCAATTGTTCGGTCAACGCGAATGGAGCAAATCCTCATTATGATCCGACGCCGGAGATAAATCAGGAAATTAGAAAAGGTGATTATATTCTGATCGATTGGTGGGCGAAGAAAAGGAAACCGGGAGCTGTCTATGCTGATTTTACATGGGTGGGATATGCCGGGAAGGAGATCCCGAAAAAATATCAGGAAGTGTTTGATATCGTGAAAGGAGCGCGTGATTCGGCAGTCGAATATCTCAAAAAAGAGTTTGCGGCGGGAAGAATAGTGCGCGGCTGCGACGTTGATGACGTGACAAGAAAGTATATCGAAGATCGAGGGTACGGCAAATACTTTGTCCATCGCACAGGACATAACATTGGGGAAGAAGTGCATGGCAATGGCGCTCACATCGATAATTTTGAGACGATGGATGTCCGTGAAATCATTCCAGAGACGTGTTTTTCCATTGAACCGGGAATCTATCTCCCCGGAGAATTCGGGATTCGATTGGAGATCG
Source organism: Ignavibacteriales bacterium (assembly GCA_016182545.1). GTDB lineage: Bacteria > Bacteroidota > Ignavibacteria > UBA10030 > UBA8401 > SpSt-333. The sequence goes on along the minus strand of JACPGG010000138.1, from coordinate 3,081 downwards.
ATGTTTATATTTCAAAAAATAAAGAAGTGATACTTCTCGGTGATAAATTTCAAAAAAAAATTGTTTCCGTTGATTGTTGAAAATATTCATTCTCACTAATGTTTTTATAAATAAGTCGTCTCCTATATATTAAGCACTTCTTTCAAAAAAAGGATAAAATTCTGTCCAAATGAAGATTCATTTACAGATTTGCATGGTTATTATTGTTTTCGTTCAAGGGACGATTTGTCAAAATAATTGGGAGGCTCTTCCCGGTCCAAATGGAGGGGACTTCCATTCTATTACGTGCTTCAATGACAAATTATATGCAGGAACGGATGCTGCGGGAATGATTTTTGAATCGGCAGATTTTGGTAATTCGTGGAAAAAGCATAAGCATGCAAATGAAGAGATTAACCACATAGCAGCAAATGAAACTGGCATCAAGATAGCCGGAAAGATCGGAGCATTAATAGTTGGAGATACTATTTATAAAATCGACGAACAGCATTCAATTTATCGGTCGACTGATGGAGGCAAAGCATGGTATTATCTTAATTCCTATCAGGTTGGTACCGGCAAATTCATAACAATCGATGATTCAGGTTCGCTGTATGTGGTATCGGACGAAAGAGTGGTTAAACTTAGAAAACATGGTACAGAGGAAGGAACAGTATTTTATTTTGGAGACCATACCACTAAAATCAATTCTTTATTGTTTAATTCTGACGGCACAATTTATCTAACGGTCAACGGGCTTTTCAAGAAATCAACCGATTATGGCGTGTCTTGGAAGACGATTAATGTGGAAGTGGATGAGATTAAGAGATTGCTTGATAGTAAACACTATGGAATTCTCGCTTCTACTACCAACGGAATATTTCGGTCAACAGACAAAGGTGAAACATGGAAATCAATAGGACTATCTGGTCATACCGTTAACGAGTGTACAATTGATTCGAAGGGAAATATCTATGCAAGTACATGGGTAGGTATTTTCAAGTGTACAAATATAGTTGATCCACAATGGACAATGCTTCCGGCAACAAGCATGCTTTCATTTGATTTTGAAAAGGACAGCAATGGCGTTTTATATGCGGCAACAGCTAAAGGACTACGATTTTCTCATGATAACGGTATAACATGGAAGTTTGTAGAACAAGGCTACTATGAAATAACGGCGTTGGCATTAGATCATAAGGATCATCTATTTTTTGGATCAATGGGTATCGGACGGTACACATTACCTTTAACCGAATTAAGTCAAATTGATACAATAATTGAAAATAAAATAGGAAATGCTGTATTCGGTACATCAGATATTGTTGTTAGTGCCAGCAATACAATTTATGCATCAATTTATTATACTGTTTTGAAGTCGAACGACGAAGGATTAAACTGGAAGATCAGCGGTCCGATTATTAATACGCCTTTTCCAATTTATGCTTATGGATTGACTGTGACAGAAAACGATGAGGTTTTCGCGGCATATGGAAGTCAAGGAATATATGCATATAATTCGCAGTTAGATAAATGGGAACAAAGATCTAATGGGATAGAGTTGAAGGATATTCATGCGTTGTTGAGTGACTCTTCAGGCCGACTCCACTGCGGAAATTGGAATGGATTGTATTACAGTGATAACAAAGGCATGTCATGACAAATGAAAGAGCACGACTCTCTTAAAGGAAAGTTTGTGGGAAAGTTATGTAAAAACAAAAGAGGAGATATTTTTGCAGCGACCAGCACCGGTGTTTATGGCACAGCCAACCGAGGATTGACTTGGACGTTCTTAGGATCAATTGACATGGAGTTAGGTTTTCTGAATATGCCGATAGCATCAATTTTTGCACAGAGTGATGATACGCTATTTATTTGTGGGTATGACCAGACACTGTATCGTTGTGTAATAAATCCCAATTCGTTACATGCGGAAACTATGCCTACTGCTTTACCGCAAGATTATTCTTTGAGTCAAAACTATCCTAATCCTTTCAATGGAACTACAACAATACAATTTACACTTCCTAAGCGTTCGAAAGTGAGATTGAAAATATTTAATGTATTGGGGAACGAAATGATACAATTGGTTGATGATATTCTACCGGAAGGGAACTATCACAATCGATGGAACGCGGGCTGTGCAAGCGGAATCTACTTTTGTCGCTTAGACATTCATCCTATGGATGACCCTTTGCAAGCGCATCGAATTGCAAAAAAAATGTTGTTCATTAAATAACGGAAACTTATGAATCTTGGTATTAACTTGGGAGAGCCGCAGCATTTTCCTTAGCAAGAGAAGGGGTCAATCTCGCAGTCTGTTCACGTAATGAAAAATCTATCAATGACACGGCAAAAGAGATCGCGAAGGAAACAGGTGTTACCGTATTTCCAATTGCAGCAGATGTTTCAAACAATGATGACATTGATCGGATTATAGAATCCGTCAAAAAAGAATTTGGAACAGTTCATATACTTGTCAATAATGCAGGCGGTCCGCCTACGGGAAAAATTACATCAATGTCGGACGCTGAGTGGGAAAAGGGGGTAAACCTTACATTGATGAGCATGATCAGATTGACGCGTGCAGTTTTACCTATGATGGAACAACAAAAATGGGGAAGGGTAGTCACAGTCGTATCGATCACCGCCAAGCAACCAGTTGATGAGTTGCTTATCTCGTCCACATTACGTCCGGGTATACTCGGATTATCAAAGGTATTGGCTAATCAATACGGCAAATTTGGAATTACCGTCAATACGATTTGTCCGGGATATGTTCTTACTCAAAGGCAAGAGGAGTTGAGCCGCTCTCGCTCAGCGGAAAAGAATATTACAATGGAAGAATATCTTGCAGAGAGTGCAAAGAATATTCCCATCGGGAGACTGGGTAAACCGGAAGAGATCGGCGATGTAATTGCTTTTCTTGCTTCGGAACGAGCGAGCTTCATCAATGGTGCAAACTTCTTAGTGGATGGCGGTCAGGCGAAAGGAATATTTTAAGTATTACTGAACCGTTCGCTTCAAGCGAACGGTTCAGAGTGCGTGCAGAATTCTACTTTCTCTGCTTCAAAATTCTCGTCCAATAGACGATCTGTTTTT